>JBFFNY010000110.1:0-6087 GCA_041562955.1 Desulfurivibrionaceae bacterium
GGCAAGGTTGAGGGGGAAATTGAAGGGCGAGATAAAGGAACAGGCCCCCACCGGGACCCGCTTGGTCATGGCCAGATATCCCGTGGTGCGCGCACTGCGGTCCAGCGGCTCAACCTCGCCACCAATCCGCACCGCTTCCTCGCTGGCAATCTGAAAGGTTTCAATCAGCCGGGTCACCTCACCCCGGGCATCGCGGATGGGTTTCCCGGCCTCAACACAGAGCGCCTGGGCCAGCTCCTCGAACCGCTCGCTGAACCGGCGCACGCAATGCAGGAGTATCTGCTGCCGTTTCCAGGCCGGCAGATTGGCCATTCCCTTTTCCGCGGCAACCGCCAATCCGATGGCCTGATCAATCACCGCCTCGTCCGCCAGGGCCACCCGGGTGACCAGTTCGCCGCTGAACTTATCCGTCACCTCCAGATCAGTATTCGCATAGACCGGCTTATTGCCAAGATAATAGGGATAGGTTTCGTTGAGCATGACAACTCCATGTTAATAAATGGGAATGAACATTTTGCTTGCACCGCAAGAGACAAGGAAGGTGGAGCCGCCGTCTAAATGGGGCAGGCAATCGCACCCAGCTTCTTACTCAGATACATATTTTCACGATAATCAATGGGCAGGGACAGGAGCACCGGCCGGTTCAGGCGAAACGCCTCCTCCAGCGCCGGCTTCAGATCGTCGCTCCTCTCCACCCGAATACCGTGCCAGCCGAAGGCCGCGGCCAACTGGTTGAAATCAGGGTTGGCGAAGGAGAGCTCTGAATGGGCGCCGAAGCTGTTCTCCTGCTTCCATTCAATCAGGCCATACGCCTTATCCTCCCACACCATGACGACAATATTCGCACCGACCCGCAGGGCGGTTTCCATCTCCTGCACATTCATCAGAAATCCGCCGTCACCGCAGATGGCCAGCACCCTGCGGTCAGGATGGACCAGCTTTGCACCGATGGCACCGGGCAGGGCAAACCCCATGGAGCAGAAGCCGTTGGAGATGAGACAGGTGTTGGGCTCATCACATTGATAATAGCGCGCGATCCACATTTTATGGGCGCCGACATCACTGAGGACAATATCATCCGGCCCCATCACCTCCCGCACATCGGCCAAGACCTTCTGGGGCTTGATCACCCCCTCGGTGCAATCAGACCGATGTTCATCCAGATCCGCCAGCTGCAGAGTGCGGATGGTCTCCCGGTAGCGGATGTCCGCGCGGTAGCCGGACTCAGCAAGCTGGACGCTGAGCTGGGACAGGCTGTAGGTCAGATCACCCACCAGCTCGAGATCAACCTGATAGTACTCGTCCGCCTCCGCCGGCAGACAATCGATATGGATGATCTGTCTCCCGTCGCCGCCGTAACAGTCCGAGCACCACAACCGCGGCGCATATTCCACCAGATCATAGCCGATGGCAATGATGAGATCCGCCTGCTGCAGACAGCAGAGGATATGATCCTGGGCCTGGAGACCTATGGTGAAAAGGGATTCAGGCCACGTGCGCGGCACCACCCCCTTGCCCATGAAGGTGTTGATCACGCCGATACCGGTCTGCCGGGCAAACTCACGCAAGGCGATGGAGGCCCGGTTGCGGATCACGCCATTGCCGGCAAGAATGACCGGATGGACCGCACCCTTTATCAGCTCAGCGGCCTCGGCAACGGAGGTGGGATGCGCCACCGACGGCGCCTGCTTCTCCCAGAGCAGCGGGGCCCCGGTGGCCGCAAAGCCGGCAATGTCATCCGCAAGCTCGATATGACAGGCCCCTGATTTTTCGGCCGTGGCCAGCTTAAACGCCTTGCGGACAATCTCGGGGATATTCTTGGAGTGGATGACGGGCTGTGTCCACTTGGTGATCGGCTTGAACATGGACACCACATCCATATTCTGGTGACTCTCCTTATGCTGCCGGCGGCTGTCGGCCTGGCCGGTGATCACCACCATGGGGGCCCGGTCCATATTGCCGTCGGCAACACCGGTGACCAGATTCGTCGCCCCCGGCCCGAGTGTCCCGAGGCACACCCCGGGCTTGCCGGTTAAACGGCCATACACATCCGCCATGAAGGCCGCACCCTGTTCGTGGCGGCAGAGGATGAACTTGATAGGGGAATCCTCCAGGGCCATCATGAAATGGGCATTTTCCTCCCCGGGCACACCAAAGATGTACTCCACCTGTTCATTTTCCAGACATTTTACAAAAAGCTCGGCAGCATTCATGAAAAAAACTCGATTGTTGAGGGAAAAGATTAGAGGGTTTCATTTGTAAGGTGTAGTGTATTCAAGAACACATGGAATCAACACCGATTTCAACACCTGAGCCCCTTTTAATTTCACAGATAGTAATTATTCTTAATAAAAAGCGCTACTCTTTATTAAGTGTACCGGACTCTGTTTTTTATGCCAAATAAATTAGGCCGCACCATGACAACCACCCGTATTGTTCACGACTCAATGGGAGAGATTGAAATTCCCGCAACGGCCCTCTATGGCGCCCAGACGGGCAGAGCCCTGGATAATTTCCAGATCAGTTCCCTCACCATGCCTTTTGAATTTATTCAGGCCATGGCCCTGTTGAAATACGGGTGTGCGAAGGGTAATTACGAGCTGCATCTCCTGCCGGAGGATATCAGCCTTGGTATCCAGCAAAGCGGTCTGGAAATCTATGCCGGGCAATACCGGGAGCAATTCCCCCTTGATGTGTTCCAGACCGGCTCCGGCACCTCCACCAATATGAATGTCAACGAGGTCATAGCCTTTTTAGCAACAGAGAAGAGTCATAAACCGGTGCATGCCAATGACCATGTCAACCTCGGCCAGAGTTCAAACGACATCATCCCCTCCGCCATCCATCTTGCGGCCAGTCTGGCGGTGGAGACAAAACTCCTCCCAGCCCTGCACCACCTCATGCAGGTCATCACCCGGAAAAAAGATGAGATTGGCACGATCATCACCACCGGCCGCACCCATCTCATGGACGCCGTGCCCATTCGCTACAGCCAGATTCTCGAAGGGTGGCTTGGCCAGTTTGCCGATAATAGCGACCGGATCCACTCCTGTCTATCCCGGTTGCACCACCTGCCCCTTGGCGGAACAGCGGTGGGCACAGGTCTGAACAGCCACCCGCAGCTGGCAACACGGGCCTGCAGCCACCTCAGCGCATACACCGGCATCCCCTTTACCCCCATGGCACATCCCTGTGTCGGCATCAGCAGTCAGGACACGGCAGTGGAGTTGAGCGGTCAACTCAAGACCCTGGGCACAACCCTCATGAAGATCAGCAATGATTTACGCTGGCTCAACAGCGGCCCCCTCGCCGGGCTTGGCGAAATATCCCTGCCCCCCCTGCAGCCCGGCTCCTCGATCATGCCGGGCAAGATCAACCCGGTTATTCCGGAGGCCGTGGCCATGGTCGCAGCACAGGTAATGGGCAATGACACCACCATCAGCGTGGCCGGACAGTCCGGCAATTTTCAGCTCAACACCATGCTGCCCGTCATTGGTTATACCCTCCTGCAGTCCATCCATATCCTGGCCACAGCCTGCACCCACCTCGGCGACAAGGCCATTGCCGGCTTTGCCGTGCACACGGATCGTATAGAGCAGAACCTGAGTAAAAACCCGATCCTAGCCACGGGCCTCAACCCTGTGATCGGCTATGAGCGGGGAGCGGAAATTGTCAAAGCAGCCTACAAACAGCAGCGGCCCATCCTTGATGTGGCGTGTGAAATGACCGATCTATCACGTGAAGAACTCCAGGAGCTTCTCAACCCGGCCCGTCTCACCCAACCCCATCAGCCCCCAAAAGACAGCTCACGAGTAATTAATCAGGAGAAACGCCCATGACCAATTGCACCTATCTCATCATCGGGAACGGCATTGCCGGAACCACTGCAGCAGAACATATCCGCAGGAATGACAGCGACGGCGTAATCATGATCATCACCGATGAACCCACGCCGTTCTACTCCCGCATCCGTTTAAACGAGTATCTCACCGGCGACATGGACAGAGAGCAGCTCATCGTGCGCCAGCCGGGCTGGTACAAAAAAAACAAGATTGAGCTGCGGTTGAACACCAGGATTACAGGCCCGGGCTCCGCACCGCAGACGGCCCACACGGATCAGGCTGAAGAAATCCGCTTCACCAAGCTGCTCATGGCCCAGGGTTCATCCCCCTTTATCCCTCCCATTCCAGGGGCTGATACCCCGGGTGTTTTTTCCATCCGCACCATTGATGATGCCGACCACATCCTCGCCCGGGCCGAGAAGGCCGAGCAGATCATCCTCATCGGCGGCGGCCTTCTCGGCCTTGAGGCCGGATACGGGTTGAGCAGACTGGGGAAACCGGTGCATGTGGTTGAGTTCTTCCCGCGGTTGCTCCCCAGACAGCTCGATGATGAGGGGAGCAAACGGTTGGTCAGCCAGCTCACCCCCCTGGGATTCACCTTCCACCTCGGGGCCGAAACAGCAGGCATTAACGGCGGGGACGAAGTCACCTCCATCAGCCTGAAAGACGGCACGACCCTGCCGGGCGAGCTGGTGATCATCTCCGCCGGGGTCAGGCCGAACGTCTCCCTGGCGGAACGGTTCGGTGTTGACTGTGATCGCGGGGTGCTGGTGAACGATCTCCTGCAGACCAGTCAGGGGGATATCTACGCGGCGGGCGATGTGTGCAACCATAAGGGCATGAACTACGGCATCTGGCCTGCGGCCCTGACCCAGGGGAAGATTGCCGGCATCAACATGGCGGGGGGGAATGAAACCTACCCCGGCACCGTCATGGCGAACAGCCTCAAGGTTGCTGGGATCAATCTGGCCTCAGCTGGGAATATCGATGCCGACAACAAGCATGGCAAGATCGTCACCTCCACCGCGACCAAATATCAAAAGATTGTCATTGAGAATGAGATGATCCTGGGATGCATCATGCTTGGCGAGACCAGCCAGTTTAACCAGATTACCCGACATATCCAGGAGAAAACCACCCTTGCAGACATCCCGGATGAGCTGCTGCAAGGGGATGTCAAGGAATAGGTTTACGCCATAAAAAAAGGGTGCCGGCCCGGAGGCCGTCACCCTTTAAGAGGAGGAGGAGAAGTACAAACAAACTACAGGTTTTGAGCAACCTTACCCACCAGCTTAGGGCCAGGAGTAAGGGTTTTTGCGCCTTCATCCCAATTGGCAGGACAGGCCTCCGCAGGATGATTGGCAACATACACCGCAGCCCTGAGCTTTCGCAGGGTTTCAGCGGCAGAGCGGCCGAAGTTATAATAATTCACCTCTGAGGCCACCATGACCCCTTCCGGGTTGATGATGAAGGTCCCGCGCAGGGCCAGACCGCTTGCCTTATCATAGACGCCGAAACGTTTGGCAACACCGCCGGTCGGGTCGGCCGCCATGGGATAATTGGCATTCTTCAATGATTCCTCTTCACGGCGCCACGCCAGGTGGGTGTACTCTGTATCGGTGGAGACCGTGATCAGCTCTGCCCCGAGTTTCTTGAATTCATCATAGAGATCACCGAAATCCTTGAGCTCAGTGGAGCAGACAAAGGTGAAATCCGCCGGGTAGAAAACCAGGATGGTCCACTTCCCGTCCTTTTTCAACTCGTTGAGCGATACCCGGCCAAAATCAAAATCTGCAGGCAGATAGGTGTTTAACTCAAAATTATCTACAGGCTGGCCGATTTTAAAGGTTGGAATGCAATGTCCCATCTGTTCATCCTCATGGTTGTATTTATAAAAGGTTCTTAAGTAATTTTCATTCACGCTGGGGGATCTGTATTCCAGCTTTTCCACATAGTAATAATTACTATTAGAAAAAGAAACCCTTTTTTTGTTTTTTTTCGGACCGGGCCCTGGAGCGTGTTGTGAAGTGAAAAAATGGGCCGCCCATAAAAACTCATGGACATAAATCACCATACCTTTTTAAAAGAATTGACCAAGTCGGCTGAACCCACTACATATTGACATACGCTTAACCACGCAGAGTAAGGAAGATTTCATGCACCATTTTCCTTCTAATCGTTAACTCCTCACCGACCTTATTATCATGACCACAATCGGCATCATCGGCGCCAAAGGTTCCAACAC
>JBFFNY010000111.1:0-6086 GCA_041562955.1 Desulfurivibrionaceae bacterium
ATAATGTTCCATGGCAAGAATGCCCGGGTTAAAACGTTCCAGGTGGCCAACCTGTAGGATACAGTTGTTTTTCCGGGCAAGGGTTACCAGTTCATCCGCCTCTTCAAGGGTTACGGTGATGGGTTTTTCCATCATCACATCAAGCCCTGCCCGCAGACATTCCATCCCGACCTGATGATGATAGGTGGTTGGGGTAACAATGGAGACGGCCTGCACCTGTTTAATGAGCTCGGTGTAATCCGTAAAGGGAGTGGTGTGACAGAGATCGGCTATTTCCTGCGCCCTGGTAGCGCTTGTGTCAAAGACGCCAACCAGTTCGGTTTCATCCATATCTCTATATTTCTGCGCATGGAAATTACCTAAATAGCCAACACCAATGACACCGGTTTTTATTTTTTTCATGATAGTTGCATTCTGAGTTACGAGACGTAACGTGATTATTTATTCTGCTTGAGAGCCATTTCCTTCAGCTCAAAACTCTTTTTGATCAAGGTAACGGTTTCAAGAAAGAGTTCGTCAGCAAAAGAGGCAAAGCGCTCAGAGATGAGCCCGTCTTTATTGTTTTGAATCGCATGCTCGATAAAGGTGTCAGCGAGGGCGGAAAAGGTGTTGCCCCCCTTGTCTGCCTGACCCTGAAAAACATTAAAGTAGAGACGGAGACGTTCTTGAAAAATACCCAGAATCTTCTCTTCAAGCGCCTCTTCCTGTTCTTCTGACACCTCCGCCGGTTGTGCCTCAACAATACGGCCGACAATACGTTCGACAATGGTTTTGTGAAACTGCTCCAACTGTTCAGCAGATGCTTCAACCTGTTCATTGTCCTGGATGAAGGCAATGGTGGTGAGGAAAATGCCGAACACCTCAAATTCATTGACGATAAAAGAAACGTCTGCAAATTCATCGTTATTAAAGAAAAAGATGAGCCGGGATGAGACAAAATCATGGGCTGCAATCAGGGGTTCAAAATTAATTTCATTCATATAAGGAGGTCATCCTCTTCAGGTTGATGTTCACGTTGCAGTTTGCGTTTATCCCAGGGACATAGGGTGAATAGAAGTGCAACGACACTACAGAGAAGCAACGCTCCTCCGCCGTACAGGAGTAGTTGCGGTGTTGCATAGCCGCCATAATTCTTTTGGATATCACCTGAAATGGAAAAATAAACAAGACAGAGTAAGACCATGGGTGTGGAGTATTGAATACAAAAATCCCAAACCCTGGGAATAGCGGATCCTGTGGAGTTAAGATGTGTGCGAATCGTCGATGTCTTTAACACCCAGCCAATAAATAAACATTCTAAAAGTCCGCCGATGATTAACCCGTAATGGGTGATAAAATGATCAGCGATGTCCAAAAGATACAATCCGCCATTGGTGGTGAAAATAAGGCTGCCGATAAAGCCGGATAGACATACCCCGCTCACGACTTTTTTACGGTGCCAGTTGAATTTATCGGTCAGTGAGCAGGTGAACGCTT
Source organism: Desulfurivibrionaceae bacterium (assembly GCA_041562955.1). Lineage (GTDB taxonomy): Bacteria > Desulfobacterota > Desulfobulbia > Desulfobulbales > SURF-16 > JAJRUT01. The sequence continues at coordinate 1,477 of JBFFNY010000111.1, forward strand.
CAATGAGGGAGACCCCGGAGGTCAGTCCAGCGATGCAAAGGATGAGGAAGAAGAGAATGCCGAAGAGGTTGTTGTAGGCCGGGAGCAAGGAAATGGCCTTGGGGTAGATCACAAAGGCCAGTTGGGGGCCGCCTTTGATGGCTTCTCCAAAGGGCAGATTCTGGGCTTTGGCCATAAAGCCCACCACACCGAAAACAGTAAGGCCTGCAACAAGGGAGTAGCCGCTGTTGAAAATACAGGTGATGAGGGCATTCATGCCTATATTATTTTTTTTGGGCAGATAACTGGCGTAGGTAATCATGATGCCGAAGCCGAGGGACAGGGTGAAGAATATTTGTCCGAAGGCGGCAACCCAGACCTCTCGGGCCCCGGTCCGTGCCAGAATATCTGTGGAAAAGATGTTGATTTTAGACCAGTCGGTTGAAAGATAATGGTTGAATATTGCTTCTTTCGCTCCATCAAGGGAAAGAGTCCAGCCGACAATGATAAACGTTAAGATGAGCAAGGACGGCATAAAGACCTTACTCGCTTTTTCAATCCCATGGTGGACATCTCGAAAACAGATAAGCCAGCAGAGGAACCAGCAGAGTGCCGTTGACAGAAGAATCTGCGGTCTAAATGAGCCAATCTCCGCCGCGGATGAGGAAAGCGTGAGAAATTCATTGAAAAAGAAGGATTGGGGATCATCACCCCAGGCAAGAGTCACTGCATAAAGGAGATAATTGAAACACCAGCCTATTATGACGGAATAATAGAGCATGATGCCAAACATGGCCACAACAGGCATCCACCAGCCAAGCCATTCATACCTTGGTCCTATGCGTCGAAAGCTTAAGGGCGAAGAGCCCTTTTCTCGATGGCCGAAGCCGTACTCAAGAAGCATGATGGGCAGTCCTGCAACAATAAGGGCGACAATATAGGGGACAAGGAACGCCCCGCCTCCATATTGATGCGCCATATAGCTGAAGCGCCAGACATTGCCAAGGCCGATGGCTGAACCTATCGCCGCAAGTAGAAAGCCGATATTGGACTGCCATTTCCCACGTATACTACTCATCTGCAACTCCTCTACTGATCCGATTTCCGCCATTCATCCGGCAAATTTCCCAGTTATTATCTACACCATAACCCCGGAGTAATACACTTTTTTTCTCATTAGAAAATCTGAACCTTATTGCGAAGACCATCCTTCCTATGCTAAGCATCACTATCTATAATTAAATCGTTAAAACTAAATGGTGCAACCCTGTGGCCTCAAAAACAATTCCTGTAGATCAAGCCGTCGGTATGGTCCTTCCCCATGACATGACTGAAATCCGTAATGTAACGGACAAGAGCGATGAGTCGTTTAAGGGGGTGGCCTTTAAAAAAGGTCACATTGTCCGCGAGGAAGACATTGATCATTTGAAACGGATCGGCAAAGATCATATTTACGTTCTCACCCTGGAAGAAGATGAAATTCATGAAAATGAAGCGGCACGCATTCTGGCCGATGCCCTAGCCGGAACGGGCGTTGAAGTCAAAGGAGAACCTGCTGAGGGTAAACTGAGTCTCACGGCCGCAGTGGACGGATTACTGAAAATCGATGTCCAGCGTTTGTACCAGTTTAACCTGCTCGGCGAAGTCATGTGCTCCACCCTCCATAATAACACCCCGGTAACCCAGGGGACTCAAGTTGCCGCCACCCGTCTGATTCCTCTGACATCTAAGCGTGATATTGTTGAGGATGCGGCCGCACTCTGCGCTGCCCATGGCATTGTCCAGGTCCTCCCGCTGCGCAATGCCAAGGCTGGACTGGTGATCACCGGCAATGAAGTCTTTGAAGGAAGGATTCAGGATAAATTTGAACCGGTTCTCCGTAAGAAACTTGCGGCAATGGGTTCATCCGTCGTGCGTGTCGCCTTTGCCCCGGATGATATTGATACGATTGCCCGGGAGATTCAGGCCTGTCTTGATGCGGGTGCGGATCTTATTATTACCAGCGGCGGCATGTCTGTTGACCCTGATGACGTGACGCGAATGGGGATTGCCAAGGCCGGTGCCAGGGATACCGTTTACGGCAGCCCTGTCTTACCTGGTGCCATGTTTCTTGTCGGCCATATCGGTGACGTGCCGGTGATGGGGTTGCCGGCCTGCGGCATGTTCCACAAGATCACCATCTTTGATATTTTGCTGCCCCGTATCCTCGCTAATGAAACCATGACCCGGGCTGATATTGCCGCCATGGGCCATGGCGGCCTCTGTTCGAACTGCAAGGTCTGCTCGTATCCGATCTGTCATTTCGGCAAATGATCGGTTGGACCTTTCCGAACAGCGACAAAGAGTTTTACTGCAATCAGGAGCCACGGCGTACCATGCATGACAAGGTCAAACCAGTCTACAGGTTTGACCAGCTCTCCTCTACTGAGCATCTGGATTTTTTCAAAGAGATGGGGTGGTGAGAATGGGGCCAGACCGAGTCCCAGGGCGAAAATAATGAGGATGGGCCACGGCAACTCCTCGACCATCTTGCGTACCATTATTGCCCCGCCCTTTCACCCTCTGGGTGAATGAGAAGCCATGTTCTGGTCGCCAGTTTCTTAGATTCCTTCTGACGCCCACTGACAACAACGCGTGTGGTCGGTCGAATCAGTGCCTTGTTCAATTCCACCGAAAGCTGATCCCCCTTGACCATTGCCTGATGCCATCCGAGACCACTGAGCCAGACGCCGAACGTCCCGTCAATATATTGATCAGGATGGGTTAAGGTTGCCTGTATGGTTTTGATGAAGGGGTCGTGGCGCAGCGTCGGCCCTGGCTGATAATCGCTCAGGGGGAGATCGGTCAAGTCCAATGATTTGACAAAATGGTTTAAGGTGGCCCACTCCTTCCCCAGGATGGGTTGTCTCGGGACTGCAAACAGGTCTGTATCAAGGCTTACAGCACCGGGATCCTGGGTCATGACGGATTCGTACCCCTGGTTTCGAAGTTCATCGAGCACTAGGTCATTATACACACCATAGGGCAGTGCAAAGAATCGCGGCGGCTTGCCGAGTTCACGCGTCATCAAGGCTCTGGACTGGGCAATATCATCACGAATCCACGCTTTATAGGCCGTATCCGTCAACCCCTCGGGTTTCCAGCCGAGATGTTCATGGCCATACCCGTGATCCTGAATATCAACCCCGGCCTCCTGTAGCTCACGGAGCTGGGTCCAACTCATATAATCCCCATACCCCGCATCAACGCCCTTCGTGTAGACAAAGATAGTAAAAGGAAACCCATACTTCTGCAGTACAGGCCAGCCATTTTCATAGACGGATAGATACGCATCGTCAATGGTCAGGACTGCTGTTTTGGGAGGCAGTGAAACACCGTGCTGCACCCTGTCAAGCAAGTCTCCCAAGCTTATGACATTATAATTATGGGTCTGCAGATAATCCAGCTGCTGCACCAATGCCTCGACCGACACATTGGTTGTGGGCAGTGAACTGTCCCCAAAACGATGATAGATAAAGACCGTGACGTTATGTGCACCAAAGCAGAGGGTTGACCACGAGAGTGTCAAGAGGAGTGTTACAAAAGCGAAACATTTGTTGAAGGAAAACATTAGTATTTACTCAATAATATTGGATCAGTAGCAGAGTTGTCTTGCTGCATTCGGATGGTATCAAATTTCTTGAGACTATTATATTTAATGATTCGGTTGACTTGAGAGACATACTCCTTTCTCTTTTCTGAGTAATAGATGAGCCCTTTGCTTAAAATCACCGGATCCTGACTTGATAACCGCAGATCCCGAAAGGTAGCATAGAGACGGTGAGAATTTAAGGTGAGCAGATAGGCCTTCACCGAATCGAGCAGGGAGTCATAGCTGGCGACTAAATAGGTCGATTTATCATCGATACCTTCAGGGGTAATGCCCTCGTCCCCCCAGGTGCGTATGCCAAAGAGATTATTCCCTTCACGGGCAAAGCGGGATGTGCCCCAGGATGATTCAATAGCTCCCTGGGCCATAATCAGACTTACAGGAATTCTGCGCATTCGTTTTTTTAATGCCTTGATATCAGTGGCATTATACCGATCTTCCAAACTTGCAAGCCAGAGTTGATCGTCCTCGCTTAAAATAGCCTTCCACCCCTCTGGAATGTCATTTAACTTGAAATTTCCAGGTAAGGCTCCGGATGATGCCAAAATATCGAACAACCGTAATCGTTCCCGATCAATCTCATCATTGGCTGTAAGGGCAATGGGGAGCAGGCTGTGCAGAAAAATCTTCTTTTTATCAGCGGTGGGTAAGGACTCAAGATTTGCAGGAAAAGCGTTGATGACAACGTTGGCGATGGTGTCGTTGACCTGAATGTCCCAGAGATCATTCTTCCGTAACATTGTCTTGAGCTCCTCACTTGTCAAAATCTTCGGCGGTTGAGGGGGTGCTTCAACGTGGTCCATGAGCAGCAGAGCCTGGGTATCGACCGTGCCTGTCTCACCGGTCAAGGAGAAAACCATGACCAGGGTGAACGCTGAAACGATGCCGGTTACGACTGAAACACGGATAATACGTGAAATAAATGCAAGTTGCTGATCGGTGATCTGGTCAAAGGTGTCTGATGTCATGGGTTCATTCTGAG
>JBFFNY010000112.1:0-6076 GCA_041562955.1 Desulfurivibrionaceae bacterium
AAAACCGGCCCCATGCCCACGGCCTGCTGGACCTGTAAATCTCCAGATGTGCCCCGTCTCATGAAGGAGAAGGGCGAAATGGATTTTTTCACCGGGAAATGGGCGAGACACGGTAATGAGATTGTCAACCCGATTGGTTGTGCCGACTGCCATGACAATGAGACGATGCGCCTCGCTATCACCAGGCCTCATCTCAACCGAGCCCTGGATGCAGAAGGTAGCCTGAAGGCCGCTGACGCAACCCACCAGGATATGCGCTCCCTCGTCTGCGCCCAGTGTCATGCCGAATATTACTTCAAACCCACCGAGTGGAAAGATAAGGACGGGACCACGAAAACAGCCAAGGTCGTTACGTTCCCATGGGCAAATGGTTTTGCCGTTGAAGACATGGAAAAATATTACGATGATATCAATTTTGCAGACTGGACGCATAAAATCAGCAAGACACCTATGCTGAAAGCCCAGCATCCAGGATATGAAATTTACAAGACCGGAGCCCATGGCTTAAATGACGTGTCATGCGCCGATTGCCACATGCCCTACGTTCGCGAAGGCGGTGTCAAATATTCTTCCCATAATGTCGGCAGCCCCATGGATAATATGGCCAACACCTGCCTCAATTGCCACCATGAAGAGGAGAAAACGCTGCGGGCCACAATTGAGCGGAAACTTGCGCGCAAGAATGAACTCCACAACACAGCAATGGATGTACTGGCCAAGGCCCACCTTGAAGCTGGAAAGGCCTGGGAGCTTGGTGCAACTGCGGAGGAGATGAAACCTATCCAGCTGGACATCAGGCATGCACAATGGCGTTGGGATTTTTCCATTGCCAGTCACGGTTCATTCTTCCATGCCCCGGAAGAAACCCTGAGGATTTTGGCCACGGCCATCAATAAGGGCCAGGATGCACGTGTTAAATTACGGATTGTCTTAGCCCGTTACAATGCCGCGGATTATGTCGCTCCTGATTTTTCAACCAAGGAAAAAGCACAACAGGTTATTGGCCTCCCCTTCGACAAACTGGTTGACGAGAAGAAGCAATTCCTCAACACCTTGCGCGAGGACTGGATCACCGACGCCACAAGTAAAGGCCTGTATGATCCAAAAACAAGGGAGGGGCTAGAGTTCAAAACCTCCTATGAATAAAACAGTACCGGTGTAATATCTTCAACGATATGCGCTTTTCCCTGTTCCGTCCACCTCAAGGTGGGCGGAACTTTTTTTATGTCACACAGACTTATCTGTGTCGGCGCCGTGGATATTGACCGGCAGATGTCGGACGAAAACAGGGAATCCGTTTTCTTATGTATCTTGACCAATTCCATAAATGCACTATGATGGCCTACGCGATCCCTGCACAAGAGATTTATGCCCTTCCTTGTTCAGCTATCCACATAAAAAAACAATCCGACAATCCTTTATTCCGGTGAGAGCCATGTCATTACAGCAGCAGATCAAGAATGAACTAAAAGATGCCATGAAGGCGAAGGATACCGCAAAAAAAGATGCCATCCGCATTCTCATGGGTGAATTCAGCCGCCAACCCCAAAAAGAGCTCAGCGACCCTGAAGTGGTGGCTATTATCCGTAAGCTGATCAAGTCGGAGACCGAGCTTCTGGAGCAGGCGAAGAGTTCAGTACAAGATTCTGAATACATCAGGATTCTGGACAGCTATCTCCCAAGCCAGGCCAGTGAAGCGGATATCAGGGCCTGGATCGAAGCCAATATCGACTTTAGCACTTTCGGGAACAAGATGCAGGCGATGAAGCCAATCATGAATCAATTTGCCGGACGGGCCGATGGCAATATGGTGAAGACTATTCTGGATAGTCTATAATAATTGTCAGCCGGAAAAGGCATTAATCCCAAGAATTGGCCCTGAGTAGATTACGGGTAATATTCCCCTTCTTTTAAGGGCCTGTGCTGGTTTGTTTTTTATATTGGCCAGATACACCCGTTCACAATCACTAATAATATCAGCAACATAATTCAGCATACCACTATCAAAAAAAGTGGCGGGCAAAGGCTCGGAATACCGTTCAGCGATGAAGGTTGGCCCATACGGGTCAATCTCATAAATAAGAAATCGGGTTGCATTACTAAACCAATCGTCAACCTGCACCTTATCTGTAGATACTACGGCGACTTTCATCTCTCCTCCTCAACCCGATACCCCGCGACTCAAGGGGTGGCCAGACTTTTTCCCCAAACCAGCTCCAGTTCTTAAGCTACAAATTATGTGCCAGCGCGTGGTATCCGCTCGGATTTTACAACTGCTGAATATCATAAACAAAGCGTGGCAGCACCAGGCAGAGGCCAGCACAACCGGTGCAACTTCTTATACCTCAAGGTTTTTCGGAGTCCATTTTTTTGTACTTTGACCAGCATTTCCGGCCGCCAATAAAACAATCCGCACATCACCTCCATTAAAATGATATACTTCTGAGAAATCATCCCGCTCACATGAACCCCGCATAACATCATGACAACAGGCAATCATTCCACCACGCCGTACCGACGACTGCCCCTCCTTTTTGCTCTTATTCTCATCGGCGTCACTACATTGGTTGCAATTCACGCCACCTTCCATAAACAAAGAACAAGACAAGAGCATGCAGCCGATCAGACAAGAATACAGCTCAACCTTGCCCATCAACTTTCCGAACAGATCAAGGGGGTGCAAACCCTTTATTTTCTCTGGCCTACCCTTACAACAGACGCACAGCAACAGGCCCACACGGAACTAACCGAACATATTGATCAGATCTTTAAAGCCATCCGCATCCTCGAATACGGCGGTCCCCTCCCCTTCAGCGGTCTTCAGCCAGATCTTGCGACTGACAAGAATACCGTTTCACGTGTCACTTCAGAGCCTGGCCAACATCTTGACTCAAACACCAGTAAACAATTGCGGACAGGGCTGCAGAACCTCTTTCGGGATATTGAGGAGCTCCAGCATCTGCTTCAGAAAGGTGACCGGACACCATCCCCTGAATTCATGGCCATGCAGACAAAAGATTCTGCCATACTTGCATCTCTTTACGGAATAACCCGTGATTTAATCGCCACCATTCAGGAATATTTAACAGCACAGGAGATCGCGATGGCAGAACAACAAGCCGACGCGGAACAGACTGAAGGCATCCTCTTCGCCCTCATCCTTGTCATTATGTTATCCCTCACATGGACGATGACCAGACGCATCACTCCCGCGCCAGCCAACGGTAGTGATGCGGAGATGAACCGTTCGTTCCAGGAGGCCAGACATAACGACATGCGTACACCACGGGAACCGGGGGTGATTCTGCATATGCCCGCCCAAGAAAATCACAGCAATGGGCAGACACCGGCTCCAGACCCCATTGACTATGAAACCGGTCTGGAAAAGGTCGGAGGTGATAAGGATTTTTTCAATGAGATATTACAGGATTTCGTGGCGTTGCACGGCAAGGAAGGGGAATTGCTCCTCCACCTCTTCGAGAAAAAAGAATTCACCAGCATACAAGAACGCGCCCACCGCCTAAAAGGGGTCGCCGGCACGATCAGTGCCCATGCGTTTGCCAGACAGGCCGAACACCTCGAACACCTCGCCGGAGATACCCCCCCGGACAGCAAGGAAATTGAACGCACAATTTATGCAGTACAGGAACGTATCAACGAGATTCTCAACACCTTGGCCGCACCCACTCCTGCAGAAGAACATCTCAGCGCAGAGGGGTAGCCCCTGAAGGGTCACCCCTTCGCCATCCCCAACAACATCACAGCAACCGTGTACCGACCTGGTAGACAAGGGTTGCCAGGGTAAAGGCGAACGCCGTATTGAACCCCATGGCAAACCAGCCCCATTTCCAATGTCCGGCCTCTTTTATAATGCAGGCCACGGTGACAAAACAGGGCGCATAAAACATCATAAAAACAATCACCGCAAAGGCCTTCACCTTGTTCCAGCCCGGATCATTCTTTAATGTTTCCCCCAAGGAATCTGAGGCATCAGGGTCAACCGCCCCTAAAGAATACGCTGTGCCGAGGGTCGAGATAATCACCTCTTTAGCGGCGAATCCACCGACCAGGGCGATATTCGTTCGCCAGTCAAAACCGGCAAACCGGCTCACAGACTCAAGACCCGTGCCGATCTGTCCTGCAATGGAATGGCGCAACGTTGTTTCTGATACAGCCAGGTCAACAGCCAGAAGAGACTCCCGCAGCGCCTGAACCTCTGCAGTCACCTCTTCCGTGTCAAGCAAGGCCACAACCTCAGGGGCCGCGGCCGCCAACACAGCCTGCCGCTCTCCGGCAAAACGAGCGGTCTGGTCTGCGGACAACCCGGGGAAGGTCATCATGGCCCAGAGAATAATGGAGATACCGAGTATCACCGTCCCTGCCTTTTTCACATACTGCCAGGTCTTTTCCCAGGTATGGATCATCAGTCCATTAAACGTAGGAATACGGTATGGGGGCAGCTCCAGGACAAAGGGGGTTGCCTCACCTCTTAAAATGGTGACCCGCAGCAGTTTTGCCACCAGGAGCGCCACAACCCAGGCAAGCAGGGTCAACAGGAACATATACGTGGCCTGATTTTCGGAGAAAAAGGCGCCGATGAGGAGCGCGAGGACGGGTAGTTTTGCGCCGCAGTTCATAAAAGGCACGGTGAGCAAGGTTGCCATACGCTCACGGGGAGAACGCAGCGTTCTGGTGGCCATAACACCGGGCACGGCACAACCTCCGGCAATCCCGCCGGAGACAATAAAGGCCATGACCGAGCTGCCGTGCAACCCGAAAACACGGAACACCCGATCCATCATATAGGCCACCCGGGCGAGATAGCCCGAGTCTTCAAGCAGGGCGATGCAGAAGAACATGAACATGATAAGGGGGACAAAACCCAGGACCCCGCCGATGCCGTCAATCACACCGGACACAATCATCGACTTCAAATACCCGTCCGGCAGCACACCATCAACCGTTCCCCCAAGCCAGCCAAAAAACGATTCACACCACGCCACAGGAATGGTGGAGTAGGTAAAGGTGAAATGGTACACACCAAACAGAACCAGGAGCATGATGAGGGGGCCGGCAAAGCGATTTGTGACTATTTTATCAATCTTATCAGAGGTATGCATGCGATTCTGATCAATGGTGAAATGCATTACGTTTTGGCGAAGAATCGACTTGATAAAACCATAACGATGATCAGCAATCATGGCATCGGGTGCTGAATCAATGGTTTTTTCCATGTGATCGGCCAGTGCTTCGACCTCCGTCTGCAGCATGGCGGACAGCTCTAGGTTCTCCTCATCACCACGGGACACATGGAGGTCATCCTCTTCAAGATACTTCAACACCGTCCATGAGGCCGGATACTCCGCGGTCATGAAATGATTGTCCTCAACAATCTTCTTGAGGTCAATCATCAGCGAGTCCAGCTCATCCCCATAGGAGATACTCAACGGTTTCCAGGGCTGATGCTGTTTCGCCAGGTCCACAGCCAGACTCATGAGTTCTTTAATACCTTTTCCAGAACGGGCAACAATGGGACAGACAGGAATGTTCAGCAATGCAGCCAGCTTCTTATGATGAATATCAATGCCACGCTTCACCGCCACATCCATCATATTGAGGGCTATCACCATGGGAATTCCCATCTCCATAAACTGACAGGAGAGATAGAGATTCCGCTCAAGATTTGCGGCATCAACAATGTTAATAACCACATCAGGGCGATTATCCAGCAGATAATCCCGGGCAACCACCTCTTCTTCCGAGTATGGAGAGAGACTGTAAATACCCGGTAAATCGACAAGATTAATGGCATAATCGTCGATGGAGTAACGCCCTTCCTTTTTGTCGACCGTGACGCCAGGATAATTGCCGACATGCTGCCTGGCACCCGTCAGGGCATTAAATAATGTTGTCTTGCCGGCATTGGGATTTCCTGCCAGGGCCATGTTAAAATGGGTCGTCGCCATCAGTCCTGCACCTCTACTTCTATGTAATCCGCCTCATTATTGCGCAGGGCCAATGTCCCGCCCATGATGCGAATGGCGACAGGGTCGTAGAGCGGTGCTCGCCCCTGTAT
>JBFFNY010000113.1:0-6069 GCA_041562955.1 Desulfurivibrionaceae bacterium
GCCGGGGCAAAAGAGATTCACATGCTCATCAGCTGCCCTCCCACAGCACATCCCTGCTATTACGGCATCGACTTCCCTGAGCCCACCCAACTCATTGCCGCCCAGAAAACCATCGAAGAGATTCGAGTATATCTTGGGCTTGATACCCTGTACTACCTCAGTGTAGAGGGACTTGTGGAGGCCTCAGGCAAGACTGCCGATGAATATTGTCTGGCCTGCTTTACCGGAAACTATCCTGTAGAACCGGATAAAGCGTTCCATAAACACACCCTTGGCTGCGGTTGCTGACATGTCCTCACTAGACCGGGCCCGGGAAGTGCTGCAGATTGAGGCGGATGGAATCTTAGCCGTTCTGGATCAGCTTGATGGAGATTTTGACAAGGCCATTGAACTGATTCTGGCCTGCCCGACGCGGGTTATTATCACGGGCATCGGCAAATCCGGCATTATTGGCCAAAAAATTGCCGCCACGCTCAATTCAACAGGCACACCGGCATTTTTTCTCCACCCGGTGGAGGCCATGCACGGTGATCTCGGTATCGTTGACCCTCGAGACGTGGTCCTTGCCCTGTCCTACTCAGGTGAGACAGCCGAGCTGAACCTGCTCATGCCCACCTTTAAAGCCCGCGGCGTAAAAACAATTGCCCTCACAGGCAATAAAAACTCCACCCTGGCACATTCTGCCGACGCAACCTTAACCGCATCGGTGCCGCAGGAGGCCTGCCCCCTCGGCCTTGCCCCCACCGCATCCACCACTGCAGCCCTTGCCGTGGGTGATGCCCTTGCCGTGGTCCTGATCGATCGCAAAAATTTTGTCGCTGAAGATTTCAGAAAAAACCATCCAGGCGGCAGTCTTGGTGAGCGCTTAAAGGTCATGGTCTCAGAAGTGATGCTGACCGGACAGGCCATCCCCACCGTGAGCCCAGAGGCAAGTTTCTCAGAAATAATCACCACCATGAACTCAAAGAGTCTTGGTGTCGTTATTGTTCAGGAAGATACGAAACTCTGCGGGATTATCACCGACGGTGATGTCCGCCGTCTCCTGTCCAACCTGGACCGGATGACAGCCAGTATTGCCCGTGACATCATGACCACAGCTCCAAAAACCATTGCACCCGAACTCCTTGCCGCTGACGCCCTAAGTATAATGCAGCGGTACGAAGTGACGGTTCTGCCGGTGACAGACGGACCAACCATGGTCGGCCTCCTCCACCTCCACGACCTCCTTGGCAAAGGCGAGTTTCGGATGCTGGTCTGAGCCGAGTCGCCCATCCCCGCCCTCTTTCATCAACACCCCACTGCCACACGTACAAGTACCTATACTGCCGTCAAATTAGTCAGATACACCACCACAGGACGCTTGACAACGGACAAAGTTTTGAGTAGCATCGGCGACGGTCTTTTTCAATTTTCCTGATCAAGATTTTGTATTGTTTAAATCGCATCTGCTGCTGATGCCTCTTCCGACGTCAATCGTTTCAAATCGGGATCAGGCACCACACAAAGCCACCACTGCTCAAATGAGCGGCGCATTGGTTTTACGATGCCTGACCCGACTATAATCTAGAATACGACTTGGATAACGCACTGCAGAAAAAAACAAGTTTTCAACAGTGCCTGACCCGACTTAAATTTAGTGTAAGGTTTGGATAACGCACTGTAAGAAAAACAAGTTTTCAACAGTGCCTAAATTCGCATGGAACTCCATGCATAGCAACAACGAGGAAATCATGGCAATCACCAGTAAAGAGATCAACGCAAGCTTTGCTGCCGAAATTACAAAAATGCCGGGTGGAGAGCATCTCAACGCCTGTTATTCCTGTGGCGGTTGTAGCGGCGCCTGTCCTGTCAGCCAGGCCATCCCGGCTTTTGACCCACGTAAAATCATTCATATGGTTCGCATGGGACTAAAAGACAAAGTGCTCAATGCCGATCTGCTCTGGTTTTGTTCACAATGTCAGAATTGTGTCTTTGTCTGTCCCCAGAATGTTCGTTTCTCCTCCATCATGACCGCTCTGCAAAAAATGGCCATGAAGGAAGGCATTATCACGGAACAGGATCTTCGCGACAAAGGTAAAATTGCCTGGGTTGAGCGTGACCAATGTGTGTCCTGCCTCACCTGCGTGCGGGTCTGCCCTTTCGAGGTTCCTGTCATTGATGACAAGGGCGTTGCCACCATTAGCGCCGAACAATGTCGAGGCTGCGGAATTTGTGTCTCGGAATGTCCTGCCAAGGCCATCAAACAACCCGAATCTGCAGATGACCGCCTTATTGCCGCTGCAGGCTGATTCGCCCCCTTTGATATAGAAAATAACGGAGATTCACATGAGCTTTACTCCAGATATACAGGCATTTTGTTGCCATTACACCTCCCAGCAAGCACTGGCTGAGGCAGCTGAGCAGCTTAAGGCTGACGGCATGCCGGAAAATGTAACGTTGAACCGTGTTGTGTGCACGGGCAAGCTGCAGGAAGTCACCATCCTCAAGGCCTTTGAAAATGGGGCCGATGGGGTTTTTGTAGTGGGCTGTCCTGAAGAGACCTGTCACAACCTGAAAGGCAGCGCCCGCGCAGCCAAACGGGTTATTGCTGTGAAAAAATCCCTCGACGAACTGGGAATGGGAAGTGACCGTGCGGAGATGTTCAACACCCAGCGCGGCTTTCACCCTGAATTTGTCGAAGCCGCACAAACCATGAATGACCGCATTACCGCCATGGGTCCAGCATTTGGAGATTCAAAATGATTGTTGCCGAACGTAAACCCGTAAAAGAAATTCTTGAGATGGTTAAAGACGCCAAAAAAATTCTTGTCCTTGGTTGTCGCGGCTGTGTTTCCGTCTGTTCTGCCGGTGGCGAACGGGAAGTTGAAATCCTCGCCTCCCTCATCCGCATCGGCATGAAAAAAGCCGGCAAAGAAATCACGGTCATTGAAGGCTCCCTTGTCCGCCAATGCGACAAGGAATATATTGACGGCATTGACAGCTGGAAGGGCAAATATGACGCCATTGTCTCCACTGCCTGTGGGGTCGGCGTCAACTTTATAGCCAACCTTCGCAAGACAGATGTTGTGTATCCGGGGCTCAACACCTCCTTCATGGGAGGTTCTGAGGAACAGGGGATATGGGCTGAACAATGCGCCGGTTGCGGTGATTGCGTCCTCCACCTGACCGGTGGTCTCTGCCCTGTTGTCCGTTGCGCCAAGAGTCTGATGAACGGCCCATGCGGCGGTTCTGTGGGTGGACGTTGTGAGATCCACTCCTCCGTCGACTGTATCTGGCAGAACATCCATGACCGCATGAGTGCCATCGGCCAGACCGAAGGCATGGACCGCATTGCCCCCATTCGTGACTGGTCAAGTGCCACCCATGGCGGTCCACGGACTGTCAAGCGTGATGATTTGACGCTTTAAGCACCAGTTCTGCTGGGCGTCATAAAAAAAGGCTGTCGATGATTATCGACAGCCTTTTTTTATGCCCTGTATCGTCCCGATGTTCAAGAGGGTGTCAGTCCTCAGACCAGAACATCAACCCGCCCTGAAGGGCCGTGTCTCTCGACATTCGCCTGGGCCTTTGCCGCGATATTATTCCCGGTACGAGTCGCATTGTCCGTCAATAACGTCAGGTTCCGCTGAATAATCTTCTGGCTCTGTTCGGTCTGGGGAAAACTCATATAGTTATCCGCCGTCGGTCCGATATAATCAATTTTATAATTTTGAATCATAATATATATGATAAAATCAGTTGCCTGGAAAGTCAAGCTTCAGAACAACACCCAACCCCTGCCCTCAGGGTCGCAAGACAAGATCCGCATCTTTTTGAGCCGCCAGGATGGAAAACATGTTTGACACCGTGCCCACCTGCACCTTGTCAGCCAACCCGTAATGGGACAGACATACCCCGCAGGCGGTAATCCGCACACCGAGCTTGGCCAGTTCCCGGGCCTCATGCAACACGGGCGATCCAACACAGATCAGCTTGACCCCGGAATTCACCAGGGTCAGATCGGTTATATTCTCAGCAAATTGCGCCAGGGTGTCAAAATAGGCCGCCATGAGTCGTGCGCCCAGGCCGTCATCACCCTGTCCCATGAATTCTGAGGAGATATGCACCGTAATTTTTTTCACACCAGACGGTTCAGTACATTGAATCGTTTCTGAGGACACCAATCGTCCTGCGGCCCCGCGGATGACCAGCTCCCATACTGTGCCTTTCTGCGTAACCGACACCACGCCGCCCTGTCCTTCAGCAAAACGGCGCACATTATCACAGGCCGCTTCATTATCCACAAGAACGTGAAGCTCAGCCGGCGCGTCCTCCTGCTCTAACATTTCCTTGGTTTGAATAACAGGACGCGGACAAACAAGCCCGGTGCAGTCAAGAACGATTGGTGTCGACATGGTTCCCCTTGTAATTGTTGTTCATTTACACTTTACTGAGACGAGTAGCAGCACCAGTAATAATAGGACAGATGAGACAATAAACAAACTCTTCTTTCTTTTAAAATAGTTAATACCAATACATTTCAACCTATCGATCAAAAATACCATGACATCTTTCGCCCCGCTGACCAATCTGCTCGAAAATCACCATGTCCACCCGACCCTTATTCTGATCATGAGCAGCAGCCTTGCACTGCTGCTCATGATCGGACTGTGGCTCCTCACCTCATGGATCAGCCGCAATATCCTTGCCGCCAAACTGGAGCAGCTTGTCGCCAAAACGCATAACCAG
Source organism: Desulfurivibrionaceae bacterium (assembly GCA_041562955.1). Lineage (GTDB taxonomy): Bacteria > Desulfobacterota > Desulfobulbia > Desulfobulbales > SURF-16 > JAJRUT01. The sequence continues at coordinate 4,729 of JBFFNY010000113.1, forward strand.
TGGGATGACGCCTTTAAGTCTTCCCTCTTCTTTCGCAGAATCTCAGCCCTGGTTCCCTTAACCACCTGCTACCTTATCGCCAAGCTGCTGTTTCTCGACTCTCCAACCAGCCAGGAGTCACTCAAGAGTCTATTCCTCATCGGTCTTCTCCTGACCGGTGTCCGTATTCTTGATGCAGCCCTCGACGCAACCCTAATTATTTACACCACAAAGAAACAGAACTCCACCCTTTCCATCCGCAGCTACCTCGGCGCCTTACGGATCAGCTATTACATCCTGGCGGTTATCGCCTGTATTGCGATTATTTCCGGTAAATCCATTGCTGGAATCCTGGGGGTTCTCGGCGGCCTCACCGCAGTTTTCGTTCTGGTCTTCCGCAACTCGCTCCTCGGCATCACCGCCAATATTCAACTTTCATCCTCCAAGGCCTTGCAGAAAGGGGACTGGATCACCATTGAAGAGTTCCACGCCGACGGCGTTGTGGAAGAAATAACCATCAACATGATCACCATCCGCAACTGGGACAACACCCTCATCACCGTCCCCGCCTTTAAACTCTTGGAGCATCCCTTCCAAAACTGGCAGGCCATGTTTCACTCGGGCGGCCGCCGCATCAAGCGCTCGCTCTTCATCGACATGAGCTCCATCGTTTTCTGCTCAGAAGAACTTCTGGCCCATCTCAGCAAAATAGATCTCCTCGCGCCCTACCTCGCCCAGAAAGAGAATGAAATCATGGCGCAAAACCAAGACCTCACGGTTCCGGGCCTGAACGGCCGCCACCAGACCAACCTTGGTATCTTCAGAGCCTATATCAAGGCCTATTTGCAGCAAAACGAGCAGATCCGCAAAGACATGACCTTTCTGGTTCGCCACCTGCAGCCCACGCCCCAGGGTTTACCCCTGGAGATCTATGTCTTCACCGCAGACACCAGATGGGCCTATTATGAAGGGATCCAGGCCGACATTTTCGACCACCTGCTGGCCATCATTCCGGAGTTCAGACTGCGCCTCTACCAATACCCGACCGGCAGGGATTTTTCCCGACCGGTCGGCGCCCCCCATGATGCAGACCTGTCCGGGCTCAGCGCCTAAAAGATTCAGGAGTTTCACTGCCAATCCTGGCTGTGCTATACTATGAAATAACCTTTTCCCATCCACCTGCAGCGTATGAAAATGTCCCCATCCCTTCCTGAAAAAATCGGCCGTTACACCATCAGCGCACTCCTGGGACGTGGTGCAATGGGTCTGGTCTATGCAGGACGTGATCCCGTCATCAACCGGATTGTGGCGATCAAGGTTATCCGCAAATCCGCCTTTGCGGACGACGAGCTCAGCGAGGCC
>JBFFNY010000114.1:0-6063 GCA_041562955.1 Desulfurivibrionaceae bacterium
TCGCTTCAGGGATGAGCACCGGGTTGCGGAGAGGGGTTTCCACCTCAAGATACTCATGGCTTTCAAAAAAAAAGCGGACTGCCCGATAAAGGACAGCCCGCTCATGTAATTTCTTTACCGCCTGCAAAGGAAAATTTAATCCTTTGCCCGAGTCAAATATGACCCATTGCGCGTATCAATCTGAATACGGTCCCCTTCCTCAACAAATGGTGGAACCTGCAGTTCAAACCCTGTTTCAACGGTCACCGGTTTGGTATCCGTTCCAGAGGTATCACCCTTGACCCATGGATCAGCGCGTGTCACTTCAAGGGTCACAAAATTCGGCAACGTCACCCCGATGGGGTTGTCGTTAAACAACAACACATCGACATTCATATTATCAATCATGAAATCAATCACATCAGTCAGCTTGTCCTTCATGATCACATATTGCTCAAAACTCTGATTGTCCATGAAGTGATACTCTTCACCCTGGCTGTAGAGATATTGCATCTGTCGTTCATCAAGAGGCGCTTTCTTAAACTTATCATTGGAACGATAGGTTTTATCAAAGCCATTACCCGTCACCATGTTTCTCAAGTGACAACGATACAAGGCTTGTCCTTTGCCGGGTTTGGAAAAATCAAATTTAGTGATGACATAGGGCTCACCATCAATTTCAATCTTTAAACCCTTGCGTAAATCAGAGGAAGTATACATAAATCTAATCCGTATGCGCGGCAAGCCACGTGTTTTTTTTATTAAGATACCTGAAGAATAATCAGTATGTACCTTAGTTACAGCGTGGAATCAAGCGGTGATGATTTCTTTTTTATGGATCGCCTCGGCCTTTACCCGATCAAGCAAATCAGCCAAGGCAGGCTTTACATTTTCACGGATATCTCCGGCGACGATGAGATAAAGAAGATCATCACCCGGCTGGAAACGGCCTTCCAGGGCTTCAATCACAACTTCATGAATCCCTTCCCGCTGCATGAATTCTTCACGTATCGCGGCAATTTTATCGTAATCAGGATGAACTTCAAGACATTCAACATTCTCCTTCGTCTGCCGTGACCAGGCCCGGACAATTCCATTATGAACCAGGACCATTCCCACATTTTTCGCAAACTCAGGATTCTCTTTTAATTTTGCAATTGCTTTTGAAATATCCATTCTATTCTCATATTCTAATTAATATTTACACGGATGAATGCGACTCGACTACAAACTCTTAGAGGCAATCTCATATACATCTTTTGACAAATCTGGGCTATCTAAAATACGCTTGAGCTCCTGTACCATCAAAACCTGCCGCGCTGTATTGAAGCGCCGCCAGCGACTTAAAGGTCCGACCAGCCGGGCGGCAATCTGGGGATTCATCTTATCCAGAGCTAGAACCTGATCCGCCAGAAACGCATACCCTTCACCCCTTTCATTATGAAAACAGACATCATTTCCGGAACAAAAAGCGCCAATCAATGAGCGCACTTTATTGGGATTTTTCATGGAAAAACCGGGATGGTCCATCAGCGCTTTCACTTCCGACAACGTGGACTCAAGCGGGGCCGTAGCCTGGGCGGTAAACCACTTATCCAAGACAAGACTATTCTTGCTCCACTCGCTATAAAAAGCGACCAGGACGGCCTTCCGCTCCGGACAATCCGGGCCATGGACAAAGGCGGTGAATGCCGCCATGGTATCCGTCATATTGTCCGCCTGTTCAAATTGATGCAGACAGAACTGTTTTACTCCTGCCTCTTCGGTGGTCATCAAATAGGACAAACAAACATTTTTGAGTAAGCGTCCTCCTGACACGGCAGGGTCGTAGTGATAAGGCGATGTTGACACATAACGTTGAAATATGGCATGGAACGAGAAAAATAATTCCTGGGCCAGCGTCTTCCGAGCGAAGGTTCTGGCCTGATAAACAGCATCCACATCAACCACATCCATCTGCTCGCCGACATACTTTTCGGTCGGCAGCATCAAGATCCGCGCAAGAAGTGCTGGATCAAGGTCTGAATTGAGCACTTTCTTGTACCCTTGCACAAAGGTATCAGGAAGAGCCAGTTCCCGGCCCGCCTGAATGTCAGCAACCAGGCCAAGGAGAACCCGGCAACCGAGGCGCTGGGCCGCCTCCCAGCGATTAAAGGCATCCTGATCATGAACAAGAAGGAACTGCAGATCGGCATCCGTATAATCAAATTCAAGTTTTACCGGAGCACTGAAACCACAGAGTAATGACGCCACAGGAGGACTTGGGATATTTTTAAAAACGAAACATTCGGTCGCCTCCCGCATAGCCAATGATTCGTTATCCGCACCACCTTCCATTTCAAGCTCAAAAGGCGTTCCATCTTCCGCATAGAGTGCAACCTTGAACGGGAAATGCAGGGGTTGTTTCAGCTCCTGCCCAGGGGTAGGAGGGCAGCTCTGCTGCACGGTAAGCTCATACTGCTGCAACGGGGCATCATAGACCCCAACGCCTTTAACAATCGGAGTTCCAGCCTGGCTATACCAACGTTTAAATTGCGTAAGATCAACGTTGCCTCCGGCCTCCATAGCCGCAACAAAATCTTCGCAGGTGACAGCCTGACCGTCATGCCGCTCAAAATAAATATCCATACCCCGGCGGAATTTATCCGGGCCAAGCAGGGTATGAATCATACGGATGACTTCTGCACCTTTTTCGTACACCGTAACCGTATAAAAATTATTAATTTCAATATACGACTCAGGCCGCACCGGATGAGCCATGGGTCCGCCGTCCTCAGGAAACTGCACATTGCGCAGCGTCTGCACGTCATTGATGCGCTGAATAGCATGGCTGGTCATATCCGCTGAAAATTCCTGATCCCGAAATACCGTAAGACCCTCCTTCAGACTGAGCTGAAACCAATCACGGCAGGTGACGCGATTTCCCGTCCAGTTATGAAAATACTCGTGGGCAATAACAGCTTCGATGCCTTCATAATCACTATCCGTGGCTGTGGCAGGTTCCGCCAGAACGTATTTCGAATTAAAGACATTCAGCCCCTTATTCTCCATGGCCCCCATATTAAAATCATCAACAGCAACAATCATATACAGATCAAGATCGTACTCCAACCCAAACCGCTGTTCATCCCAGGCCATCGCCTTTTTAAGTGAGGCCATGGCATGATCACACCGTTTACGATTATGATGCTCCACATAAATCTGCAGGGCGACATCACGCCCGGTCATGGTGGTAAAACGGTCCTCTATACAGGTCAATTCCCCTGCCACCATGGCAAAGAGATAGCATGGTTTGGGATGGGGGTCCTCCCAGCGGGCAAAATGACGATTCCCGGCAAGCTCCCCCTTGGCGATTAAATTGCCATTGGACAATAACGCCGGCAAGGCGAGATCCGCCTCAATGGTGGTGGTAAAAAGGGCCATCACATCAGGCCGATCAAGGTAATAGGTGATTTTGCGAAAACCCTGCGCTTCACATTGAGTGCAATAATTACCGCTGGAACGATACAGGCCGTCGAGTGACGTATTTTTCTCAGGAAATAAGCGGGTCGTGCAGCTCAATATAAATTGATCCGGCACATTGAGTATCCGCATACCGTCTTGATGAACGTTATACCTCGTTTCAGGCAAAGGTTCATTATCAAGCTGAATACACACCAGGTCTAACTCTTCACCATCCAGGTCCAGGGGGATATCAGGGTCGACACCCACACGGCGGCGCATGGTCAGACGTGCCGTAACAATCGTTTCCTTTTCACCTAAATTAATATGCAAATCCACCGCATCAATAGCAAAAGGCGGAGGCTTATACTCTTTAAGATAAATCGTCGCAGGCGGCGGCGTTGTCATTATTGAACCACAAGAGCTAGAGGTTGTTGCGGATCAAGATCTATAACTTGAGCGACCACTGAGGATTCGATGTCATCAGGAGACTGCACAACCGGTACGTTAATCTGATTTCCGGGGTGAATAGATTGAAAATTAAATCCCGGGTTATATTGTTTTAAAAGCCAAAACGGCATATCAAACTGTTCATGGCATAACTTCCAGAGGGTATCTCCCTTCTGAACCTCATATTTTTTTTCCCCCGCCACGGTGTACGCCTGATAAAAATCCTCCACAAGCTCCTTATGATAGAGATACCGTCGCTCCTCAAACTCTTCCCTGTCAACCTTGCCAAAGGGGATACGAATCTTCTGCCCATATTGAATAGGTCGGCCATATCTATATTTATTCAACCGACGAATTCGTTTAGTGGGAATATCGAGCCATTCGGCATAATGCCCCAAGGTCTCCTCAGCTTCGACCTGGATTTGTCCTGTTTCCTGCCCATTTTGTTTTCTTATTTTTGCCACTGAGAAATTTCCGTTGAGCACATAAGGATTCACGGGCCCCTCACCACTCTCATTCTCCCCAAGAGGTTCCGCTTCAAACACAACGGTAGCCCTAACAATCTCTGCAGGGTTGACCACAGACAGGACGGGTTCAGCCGTTGCTTCTAACGGCGCAGCAACCTCCGGGACAACAGGCGTCTCCACCTTTGCAATGACAACAGGTGGAACGGGCAGAGGTCTAGCGATGACAACCGGCTGCGGTCGAACCACCTCAACCTTTGCAACCACAGGAGGTTGTGTGTCACCCTCCTGTGCAGCCTGCAAACCGGATGGGCCTTGGGTTGGCGTCCACTTCAAACCGGCCTGCAATACAGGAAGCTGTACCTTTTTTTGGGGCCTTTGCACTTTAGCGACAGTGACCGGCTTCTTGGTCCGCGTCTGTTGCGCAAGCAGTGTGGGACTTTCACCAACACCAGGAATTCGTAAATTTTGTCCGACATAAATTGTGGCTTTACGACTCAAACCATTCGCCATAACGAGATCATTCACCGACATTCGATGGTTGCGAGCAATCTTCCCAGCAGTATCTCCCCGCTGCACCCGGTAAAATTTCGACCGTTTTTGTTTAGTGTAAAACATCGAAGACGGCATGGCATTGGCCATACGCGCCATGCGTTTGGCCTTCCCTGGCAAACGGAGGATATAATCTTTCGGGATATGCTTCTGCCCTTGAAAAACAGGGGGTCTTAACGCAGGATTTACCGCCTGAATCGCTTCAGGAGAGACATGAAAAAATTTAGAGACCGAGCCAACCGATGCGAATCCGGGCATTTGCACCGTGTGGTACAATACGGGTTCATCAAAAGAAACCACACCAAAATACTTCTTATAATTTTGGGCCACATGCCGAGCGGCGATGAACGATGAATAAAAATTTCTCGAGGCAAACCCGAATCGTTTCCCATCATATTGGTCAAAGACGTTCCGGTAACTCCCATGCTTCTTCTGGGCAATCAGCATGCCATTTTCCCCATGATTATATGCAGTAAGAGCAAATGGCCAGCTTCCAAGTTTCTGATAATTTTCCTTGAGATACTTGGCTGCTGCACGGGAGGCAACAATAGGATCACGTCGTTCATCCACCACATAATCCACAGTCATATACCGGCGTCCAGTCCCCCTGGTAAATTGCCAAATACCAGCGGCTCCAAACTTCGAGTAGGCCTTATAATTAAAAGAAGACTCCACATGGGGTAAATAGGCCAAGTCTTCAGGCAACCCTTGATTTCTAAATATGGATCTTATGCGATCAAGATACTGGCCCGAACGGACAAGACCGGCCAAAAAACGATCCCTCTGACCCAACTGAAAACGAATCTGGGTACACGCCTGGTTAAATTGATCCCGGGTGGGATGAGGACCAAAGAGGTTATAGACCCGCTTTTCCATCTTCGTTGTCGGAGGCGCACCCTTTCCCAGTTTCGTAAGAATTTTTTTGTACTTATCTTTAACCGCTTTAATCTTCTTTTCCCTGGCCTTTTGACTCCCGTAACCAGGCCCCTGCAGGTCCACAACCTCATAGACCACAGCCAAATTACGGCTATCGTGTATGACCCCTTGTGTTGACGGGTATTTTGCATAAATTTGCGTCCAGAATTCAACATTGGGACGCATCGAGTCATGAACAGGGAACTGTTCGGACGCAACACCATCATGCCCAGGCATAATCAAGGAGAAGACAATTACGAGA
>JBFFNY010000115.1:0-5987 GCA_041562955.1 Desulfurivibrionaceae bacterium
AAAATCTGTCTTTTGGGCCAAGCCCTTATATGAAAGCACGGTGGTAATCGCTGCTGTCAGAGTGGTCTTACCATGATCAACGTGACCAATGGTGCCGATATTTACATGGGGCTTATTGCGTTCAAATTTTTGTCTAGCCATGATCGTCTCCCTAAAGCCGTTTACATTAATATGATGACCGTTATGACCTCAACTGCACCATTAGGCCTTTACTCATTTACACAAAAAAAATACTGGAGCTCATGACCGGAATCGAACCGGTGACCTCATCCTTACCAAGGATGTGCTCTACCATCTGAGCTACATGAGCGTCCTGTACAAAATGGAGCGGGAAACGAGGCTCGAACTCGCGACCCTCAGCTTGGAAGGCTGATGCTCTACCAATTGAGCTATTCCCGCGATAAAAAAAGATGCTCAAAGAGCATCTCAATTCTTAAGTTGACCCAACCTACAAATATCTTGAATCAACGATATTTCAAACTGGTGGAGGGGGGAGGATTCGAACCTCCGAAGGCGCTGCCGTCAGATTTACAGTCTGATCCCTTTGGCCACTCGGGAACCCCTCCTCATGAAAGAAAGCCTTTATAGCAAAAGACTGACTTTCGAGCAAGTAAAAAATGGAGCTGGTGATGGGACTCGAACCCGCGACCTGCTGATTACAAATCAGCTGCTCTACCAATTGAGCTACACCAGCACCGTTAAAGACGGGACACGATAAACGTTGTTCACTTTTATTTCAACCTCTTTTTACACTTGGTTGAACTAAAGTTGGCAACGATATCGTATCGTCTCAACTTTACGTCATAATCCTTTATTTTTGATTCACAAAGGATGAGTTGCGATAGCGTTCAAAGGCCATGGCAAAGGTACGATATACAAGATGGGCAAACTTGGTGTATGGCAGATACAGAAACAGCATCAGTACAGAAACGAGATGCAGGTAGTATATTGCATAGGCCAGAGGTGGAATACCGATCAGACGGCATAGTTCAGCACTGAGACCTGTTACACCAACAGCCATGATTTCATAGAGCAGAAACCAGTCATAATAGGTAGGCTTTGTGCCGTTCTTCTCTTCAGCGGCAACACGGTTGCCCCAGAGAATTCCAACACCAACGATCATCGCGACGGCAGACACATTCGCCAGAATCTTGATGGGTGCATCAAAGTTCATAAAACCCAAAGGTCCGTGCATGGAAGGAATAAAGGCACCAAGCACGTCCTGCTTAAAGGCAGAGTAGGCTGTAACCAGGGCCAGACCGATAAAGGCATACATGAGTGGTCTATGACCACGAACACGATCTGCGTTTTCAGTACACTCACGGAAACGATTATGGGCTATGATCTCCTTAACAGAGGGAACCAGGAATTCAGTGACAAACTGCTTGGCAGAAGGTCTGAAATTCGGATTAATATCATTGCGTTTTTCCATAGCAGTCCACATCGCGGAAACACCCTTAAACAGGGAGAACGCGGCAAGGCCGACGGCAGGAAGCATGATGGCGTCAATGAAGGCAACGTTTTTCGACATCCATTTGAAATCCCAATGACCAAAGAAGGTTCCAAAACCATGGGCTTTAAGTCCTTGAGCATCCGGGATCCATGCGCCATGGGTACCCATCTGGCTGATAAGGAGCATGAGCGCAATAATCATTGCCGGTAAGGCAATCGTCATGGGCAGCAGCTTAGGATTACTGACCATCTTGGCCAGACCATTCGGCCAACCATAATGGGTATACATATAAGCGCGGATAGAACCAAGCACATCACCCGGCTTTGCCCCACGAGGACAATATGTCGTACAATCACCACAGTTGTGGCATAACAATACTTCTGGGTCGGCGATAAGCTTATCTTTCAAACCCCACTGGGCAAAGACCATTTGCTTACGTGGAAAAGGATTCTCATCGGTGGACAAAGGACACATAACAGAACAGGTTGCACACTGAAAACACTTCTTCAGTGTATCACCACCGGCACTCTTCATGTATTTAATGAAATGTAAATCTGGATCTACTCTCATCTTTTTTCTCCCATAACGGTTGGTTTTCCCGGCATAACCGGAAAAAGCCGGACCGAGTTTATTTTGTAATACTTGCAGGACAGGTATTGCGCCCCGGAACGACATCCCCAGGAACAAAGGCGTCCGACCTTCAAGATCATTACTTAAACAAAAATATCGATTGACGGTAAGATACCGCCAATCGATAGAGTACGTAACACACTGAAAGACTAGAAGCCTTTAAATGGATTTGGTCCCATCTCAAGAATCTCTTCAACAAATTCATTGATAACATTTGGAACCGTATTGTAATCGGTGATGGCTACTGAACGGGAACCACAACGCTCAGGCTCAAGACCGAGGGTGGACAACGTATCACCAATATTTTCCATACGCTTATTGGCAATCTCGGAACCCTTGACAAAGTGACATTGGTAATCATCACCATGGGCACATCCGAGAAGCAGGGCACCGTCAAGACCGGCAGACAGCGCATCTTTAATCCACGCCATGTTCACCGAACCAAGACAGCGAACGGGGATAATACGGGCAAGGTTACTGATGTAATGACCGCGAGCTGCAGCCATATCAAGGGCAGGAACCGCATCGTTTTCACAGGCGAGAACGATAATCCGAAGTTGATCATCCTCATCTTCAGGAACGCCAATGGCCTTAATCATGGAACCGATCAGGTCAATATTGTAATCCTTGAAGCCGATAATACGCTCAGGACAGGCACCCATACAGGTACCGCAACGACGACAGCGTGTCGGATTCGGCAGAGGTGTTCCCTTCGCGTCATCATCCAGGGCGCCGAACGGACATTCTTCTGTACAGCGCTTACACTGTGTACAACGCTGCATGAAGAATTCAGGGTAGGTCGCATCACCGGAACGGGGATGAACCGCAACACCGCGATCCGCAGAGACCATGGCCTGAATAGCCTTCAATGCTGCACCGGTCGCATCATCGACAGTCTCTTCCATGTTCATGGCCTTACGAACACCACCACAGGTATAGATACCGGTGCGACGGGTTTCATATGGGAAACAGATGAAATGCGAGTCGGCATAGCCGTCAAAGAGATCAAGGTCAAGGAATCCATTACCCTGACGATACGCCATATTGATTGTCGGCTCATCAGCTGTGGTCGGACGCATACCAGCGGCCAGGACAACAAGATCCACATCAAGATCCAGATCTTCACCAAGAAGGGTATCCTTGGCATGAACCGTTCCACCTTCAACACCGGTCACTGTGGCTTTGGTAAAGAAAATACCGTCATCCTGCTGCACACCCTTGTAGAACATTTCCAGATGACCTGGAGTACGCATGTGTTGATACAGGATATAGGCCTTGGAGTCCGCATTGGCTTCACGAATATACTTCGCCTGCTTCAACGCAACCATGGAGGTGACTGAGTTCGCATAGGGGAAGTCTTGATCGTGCTCTTCACCACCTGGACTCATAACAAAGGCTACGGAATTAACACCGGCAAGCTTGCCTTCTTTCGCCATTCTTTCAAATTCAGCGTTGGTTACAACCTTATCGTTTGAACCATAACCCAGATGCTCATACCCAGACACATCGGCAGGAACCCAACCGGTGGCGAGGATAACAGACCCGAATTTCTGGGCATCTGGATTCACTTCAGCATAGGGCTTAAGACCGGCATTAGGATCTTCCATCTCACCTTTTTCAATGCGGTCCTGATCATCAACACCCACCTTAATTGGCGCAGTCCACTCTGAAGCAGCTCCAGTGGCCTTCAGGGTAACAGCAAAGTCACCAGGAGCACCACCAATACGAGCAACCTCAGTCGAGGTTTTAACGGTAATGTTGCCATTACCTTCAACAGCAGCAATCATCGCGCCGATTGTCGGCTCTTCAAGATCCTGATACGGAGCCTTGGTTGGGAATTGCTTTGTCCAGCCCAGGGCCTTACCGCCAAGCTTGTCCGCTTTCTCAACGATGGTTACGGAGTAACCAGCCTTGGCAGCCTCAGTGGCTGCAGTAAGACCTGCAATACCACCACCCATAACAAGAATTTCCATGTTAATGGTTTCAAGCTGGAACGGCTCAGGCAATGCTGTCTTCTGCGCCTGAGTTACACACATGCGCAGTATATCGCCTGCCGCCATGGTGGTGAACTCTTTACAGGTTGCTTCGTCACGGGATTCAGATGGCTTCTCAGCACACCATACTGCACCCTCACGGATGTTTCCGCGGGAGACAGATACCTTGTCACCAAAGTTGAATTCCTGCTGCATAACACGCATAGAACAGGCACAGATGGCAACGGAGTTTACTCCGCCGTCAATATCCGCCTGGATCATAGCACGGCCTGCAGCCTGACAGAGGGCTTCGCTGGTCTTAATCTCAGCGCTCACCTCACCAGCAGCTTCATTCATGGCGTCCATATCAAGGGCATCACCAATTCCACAACCGGTACATAAATAAGTAGCTATTGTATTTGACATTGTTCCTCCTCCTAGCGTCCAGCCTGAATGGCTTTCATTGCGGCCGCAGTAGCACTCTGGGCACTGGTTACAACGTCAGCTGCTTTCTTGGCACAACCACATGAAATCTGACCGGCTTCCGGGTTACTAACGATAAAACCAGAAGAATCAAGGTCAAGGCCCAGCGCTGCAGCTTGAGCCTTAGCCGCAGGCTCCATACCTGTAGCAAGAATACAGAGATCAACCTTCTGGCTGACCTTGGCACCTGTCAAAGCATTTTCAGCGATCAGGGTCACACCACCGTCGTCTTCCGCCTGAATATCAGCAACCTTACCTTTGATAAAATGAACTTTATCATCAGCGGATACTTTTTCACGGAATTTTTCGTATTTTCCAGGGGTACGAAGATCAATGTAGAAGACATAGATCTCAGCATCAGGGTAACGCTCACGGATATACGTAATCTGCTTCATGGTGGCCATACAACAGATGTATGAACAATACTCAAGGTGATTTTCGTCACGGGATCCGGCACATTGAACAAAACCGAACGACTCAGGCTCTTTGCCATCACCAGGACGTACAATAGCACCGTTTGTTGGTCCAGAAGGAGCAGCTAAACGTTCCATTTGCATGTTGGAGATGATTGCATCAGAGGAATCTGGCTTGAGATTTGTAAGCTTAGACACATCATAAGGAACCCAACCTGTGGCCCAAATAATAGAATCTACGTTTACAGTGAACTCAACGTCAGTCATCTCAGTATCAATGGCATTTACCTTACAAGCGCCTTTGATAGCGGCAAGAGTGTCATCAGAACAGGCTTCTTTGTTCAGAACATACTTTGCAGGAAAAGCCATATCATGTGGACGGCTAATAGCTTTGGCTTTATCCATGCCAAAGTTAAAGTCATTGTCTACTTCGTCAGCACAGACATCAGCACAATCTCCGCAACAGGTGCAGTTATTGTTCACGTAACGTGGGGCTGTTGTACAAGTTACTTCAAAGGCACCAGCAGAGCCACTGATGGCCTTTACTGTTGTCATGTTGTACATACGAATGTTGCGGTTCGCGCGGATTCTTTTAAATTGAATCTCAAGACCACAAGACGGGGGGCAAAGCTTAGGGAAGTACTGATTGAGTTGGGAAACGCGACCGCCCATAAAGGCGTTCTTCTCGATCAGGAATACATCCTTTCCTACCTCTGCGGCTTCCAGGGCTGCAGTAAGACCGCTGATACCGCCACCAACGACCAGCACTGCGCCAGAACTAGAATCTGTCATGCCACTCCTCCATTTAGGAAAAAAATATTAATAGAAACCTTTCCCTCACACACTCTAGACATAAACGTTTCTCTCATATCACATTCATGGCGCAAGTTAACTGTATGAATTTCAGGGATTAAACCAAATTGTTATGCCATTTACCAGAAACTGAATGGTTAATCAACTAATGGCTGTTTTTTTTATGCTATTTGCTGAAAATACTTGAGACCGACACAGGTAGTTCTACGGTCAGAACCATGC
>JBFFNY010000116.1:0-5950 GCA_041562955.1 Desulfurivibrionaceae bacterium
GAGATGCAGCTGCTCTTCAAAGATGACGAGGGTATACGCCAGAACAAAAAGGCCTAGAGCAGCATAGCCAAATGGGCTGATGGTTAAATCTACAGCTTCTCCGCCAGAACCGGATGAGGCCAGGGCCAATTGCGCTGACCCAAAAAGCAGCGTGAGACAAAGGGGAATAATTCGTTTCATAATATCCTTCTTTGGCTTAGGCGGTGCAAAGCAGAGACCTGTGCCACGTAATAAATAAATGTATCATAAACTGGGTCTGCCCTGTGTATGGCCTCGGGCAGACCCCAGTTCAGCAAGCCGGCTTAGATCCCAAAAAACACTGAAATCGCAGCCATCATGACAAAGAGGTAGAGAACGGTCATCCCGCTGCCAGCCCGGAAATAATCCAAGGTCTTGTAACCACCAGGTCTCATGACCAGGGCGTTGACCTGATGGGTGGGCAGGATGAAGGTATTTGAGCAGGCAATCCCGACAACCAAGGCGGCAATCCGGGGATCAGCTCCTGCTGCACCAGCCATGTTCATGGCCAACGGCACCATGAGCACGGTTGCACCGACATTGGACGCCACCAGCGTAAAGAACGAGGTGAGAATCGCGATAACCGTGAGCAGCACAATCGGCGCCACCGTGCCCATATTGGTCATGATGGTCTCAGCAATAAGCTTGGCCGCTCCTGTTTTTTCAAAGGCAATCCCCAGGGGAATAAGACCGCCAAGCAGAAACACAGTCATCCAGTCCACGGACTCATAGGCCTCATCAATGGACATGACCTTGGTCAAAACCATGGCCATCGCCCCGGCAAGCAGCGCAATGGAAAGCTGGACATGGAAACCCAGAATCATGACCAGTGCCATCACCAGACTGCCCACAGCATATTTCACCTTATCGCCACGAATAATTTCGCCCTGAACCTCTTCGGTCAACACAAGGCCTGGCACCTGTTTGAGGTAATGAAATTTTTCCCATGGCCCTTGAAGCAAGAGAGCATCTCCCGGCTGCAGGGTCATGGTTGATATACCGGCGACATAGGTTTTATTATTTCGAAAAATAGCCAGGGGATTAACCCCATTCTTCTTGCGAAAAGAAAAAGAGCGCAGGGTGCGGCCAACCAGCTCTGAACGCGGCGTAATAATAGCCTCCATGATCCCGGCGTTATTTGGAGAAAGACTTTCCGCAAAGACCTCAAGATCGTCCTTGACCGTCCAGCCAAAAGACTCGGCCATTTTTGCCACCATCTCAGGGGTTCCATCCACAGCCAGTGTATCCCCGGCTTGAATGGTGTCATTCTGGTCAGGGGCCGTATTCGTGGTCTTGCCCTTTGAGGCAATCGCCACCACACTGGTGAAAAACATGGGACGAATCTCGCACTCTTTCAGAGTCTTCGGCCCGGCAAAATCACTGGAAACCTGAACCTCATAGAGTGTACCGATATCGTGATAGGTTTGTTCAAGTTTTGCAGACAACCCCCCGGAACCGGCCTCCTCTTCACCTTGGCCTGAGGGCAGAACAAAACGACCCAGAACAACGAAATAGATCAATGCCGCAATAATCAGACAGATACCGACGGGTGTTACGGCAAAGAGACCAAAAGGCTCAACATTGGGATCAGAAATCTTCATCACATCATTGAGCAGGATAAGAGGGCTTGAGCCGATAAGCGTGATACAGCCACCAATAATGGCACAGAACCCCATGGGCATCAGGATGCGGGAGACGGGAATATTGGTCTGACGGCAAATGCGTTTGGCTGCCGGCATGAACAAGGCTGCGGCACCAATATTCTGCATAAAGCTTGAGATAAAGGCTACAGTAGCTGAGATGAGGACCATAATCCGGCTCTCACTCTTGCCCGCAAATTTTAATAACACACGAGCGAGCGAGTTCATGGCACCAGTCTTATCCAGACCCGCACCAATAATAATTACAGCAATGATTGAAACAACGGCGTTACTGGATAACCCGCTGATTGCCTCTTTCGGGGTTACAAGACCCAGCAGCGGCAGGATAATCATCATGATGATGCCGACAACGTCAACCCGCACCCATTCAAATATAAATAATAAGATAGCCAGACATAACACGCCCATGACCAGCATAATCGGTAAAGTCATTTTTCCCCTCGTTGGTTTATTAAAATATGATTTTTTCGCCAAAAACATCTTATGGAACAGGCATGACAACCATGAAACTGAACCGGAGCAAATGTCCCCAGAAAAACATTAAATGTATTAATTTTTATTGTAGTAACGCTAGGTAGAACCTATTGGAGGTGGCCCTGTGGGATAGTGGCTGTTCTGTCCCAGCAAGTGACAACTCGTGTTACACAGACTCGTTCTGCAATTCATTTCATTTATATCCTTTTTTCATTTCTCTCAGACTTGCGCTAAGAGAAATCATCCTCAATAACTGTGATCAAACTATTGTTGACCTTATGCAACCGCTGTGCCAGATAATTGAAAAGGAAGAGGCCTGTTTGGGGCCTCAAAACGAAAATAGCGAAAGAACCTTATTAAATACGAGAGAACTGACTGTTTCAGGATGTAACAGCAGGGAGAATATCTTATAATAGCCTAAAATGAGCCGTAACAAAGGGCAATCCTCACCAATAAAGGGTGAGGACAACAGGGGCACTGTTGCGAATTGTATCGTTGCAAATCGTATCATCATTGCCATTTGCAACAGTAAATTGAGAAAAAAAACAACGCAACATATTCAGCCCGAAGGTCCTAAGATCAAGGGCACACTGCGCCTGCCAAAGAGAATTACACCCATGGTCTGAAAATTGCAAAATAGTCTTCCACGTAAAAAGGAACTCCCTAGGCATACAGGCAAAGATTTGCCTTCAAGCCCCAGCCCCGATATTAATGACACAATCCAGAGTTGACTGAGATCAAACATGACCCATCCTAATATCCGTCAAAAACTCATTGCTTGTTTTTGCCTGCACCTCCTCTTTTATGGGGCCTACGGCATTACCTTTTTGAAAGACTTCAACACCTTTAATGAAGATGTCTCCCACCTCATCCAGGCTGAGAACCTCAGCAATATTTGTCTGGAAATCAGACGATATGAGAAGAATTTCATTATTCGCCACGACCTAGACGATTATGACCGTGTGGGACTGTATATTGATGAGGCTCAGGCATATATTCCACAAATGAAGAGGGCGTTACAATTAATACCCCAGGCTAATCACCTTGAAGATCTGCAGAGGACACTCACATCCTACAGGGTAATGTTCCAAACCTTCAGCGACGACTGTAGCCCTGAAATCAGTGACCAGGCCTGCCCCTCCCGCATGGCCTTGCGGGATCATGGTCAAAAGCTGGTCAAGGTATCCGAGCAGTTGGTCCAATACGAACAGGAAAAGATAAACAGCATTATAAGTGAGTTCAGGACCCGGATGTATCACTCCATCATTCTCCTTGCCCTGCTGTCAATCTTCACCCTATTTTTGATCTACAGCACGATTGTCCTGCCGCTAAAGAGTATTGAAAAAGCAGCCTCTGCCATTGCCGCCGGCACCTTTCGCCAGATCAATTTATCCTCAAAAAAACACGATGAAGTCACCAGTGTACTCCGGGCCTTTAACAATATGGTCAACGAGCTTGAGACACAGCAGGAGCAGCTGTTTCAGGCCAAGAAGCTTTCTTCCATCGGCACCTTGGCCTCGGGGACAGCCCACCAGATCAACAACCCCCTTAATAATATTGCCACCTCCTGCCAGCTTGCCATGGCAGAGGTTGATCCTGAAAGTGCCCCTTTTCTCTCCCAAATGTTGCAAAACATTAATCAGGAAACCCAACGGGCCGGGCAGATTGTCCGTGGTCTCCTGGAATTTTCAAGATCACAAACCTTTTCCATGCAGGCTGTAAAACTAAAGACGGTGGTGGACAAAACGATGCAATTGGTTGCCAGTGAAGCCCCGGCCGGAGTGACCATTACCCAAAATATCCCTGAAGACATAACGCTCTTTCTGGATATTCAAAAAATGACCGAAGCGTTGCTGAACCTCGTTATTAACGGGGTACAGGCCATTGAGGAACCACCAGGACAAGTAACCATTGCAGCCCATGCCCAGGAAGACCACGTGATTTTAACCATCGAAGACACAGGGCGTGGAATTGATGAGGAAAATATAGCCAAGATCTTTGACCCCTTCTTCAGCACCAAGAAAGATGGCGCCGGCACAGGCCTTGGCCTGTCTGTGGCCTACGGCATTATAAAAAAACATCATGGATCCACCAAGGTGGAATCAACAAAGGGTAAGGGCACAAAATTTACAATCAACCTTCCCTTGAGCCTCGAAGCAAACGGAACCGCATAACCAAGTTTTACAAACAGCACCTCAACACATGAGCCAAAAAAATGCCAAACGAGTCAACCATTCGCATCCTGCTTGTCGATGACGAAATCATAAACTTGCAGAATATAAGTCATTTTCTGGAGAAAAAAGGATATCAGGTCACCACCGCTGCCAACGGCACTGAGGCTATTGAGCATTTAAACAGGACTATCTTTGATGTGGTGATTACTGATTTGAAAATGGGAGATGTGGACGGGGTTCAGGTCTTAAAAACAGCGAAAGAGATTCACCCCCAGGTGGAGGTGATCGTTGTCACAGGGTATGCCACCATAAGTTCAGCCGTGGAGTCCATGTACCATGGAGCCTTTTATTACATGCCCAAGCCGATCAAGCTGGATGAACTTGAGGCCTTAGTTATCCAGGCCTCTGAAAAGACCCTCTTGCGCAGGGAAATAAGCCGCCTCAAACAACGCATAAAAGCCCACCCGGAGGTAACGCAATTCATCGGTCAGAACCCTGAAATTTTAAAATTAAAGGATGCCATAGCCCATCTGGCCCAGCTGGACTGTAATATCCTCATTACCGGTGAGACTGGAACAGGTAAGGAGCTGGTGGCTCGCACCATTTATGAATTAAGCCCCAGGGCTACGAATCGCTTTCTCCCCATTAATTGCGGTGCCATGAGTGAAGAACTCATCCTCAATGAACTTTTTGGCCACGACAAGGATGCCTTTACCGGCGCCGGAAAAATGCGCCAGGGTCTTCTCGAATCTGCCTCAGGCGGCGTCGTTCTCCTCGATGAGATTGGTGAAATGCCGCTCTCGATGCAAGTAAAATTACTCCGGGTCTTACAGGAGAAGAAGATTATCCGTGTTGGCGGAACCCGAGAAATCGACATTGATGTCCGTCTCTTGGCGGCCACGAACCGTGACCTGAAACAGGAGATTAAGAATGGCACCTTTCGCCAGGATCTATACTATCGCCTCAATGTTGTAACCCTCCACATTCCTCCCCTGCGCGAACGAAGGGATGACATCCCGTTGCTGATCAATTATTTTTTAGCAAAATATTCAGCCCATGACGCTTCACCGCATACGATGGACCCTGAGGTCATTGATTGCCTGACCGCTTATGATTTTCCGGGAAATGCCAGAGAACTTGAAAATATTGTTGAACGAGCACTGGCTCTCTGCGGTGAAGATGACATTCAGACCTGTCACCTGCCGCAGGAAATTCATAACCATGCCTTTTTCCAGGCCTCACCAAGCATTCCCAAGGCCAGGAAAACCATTAAGAATCTCGAGGATAATGAACGGGATTATCTCCTGGCCGTACTCAGAAGTGTTGACGGCAACAAGACCCAGGCCGCCAAAATAATTGGCATAGACCGTGTCTCACTTTGGCGGAAATTAAAACGATTTGAAAAAAAGGGTTTTGACATTTCCTGAGTCGATCGCCCCACCAGACACAAAAAACAACAGGGGGCAGAATAAGAAACGAAACGGGTGGCCTTGACCAGCCACGTCATGGTGTGCGAAGGAACCCTGCAGCAGAGATGCTTATGGGGAGGGACAGCCGGCAACCTTTTACCTGGCTTACATACGGCACTGGATTTTTTTGCAGAAGCTACGCTTACGACGAACC
>JBFFNY010000117.1:0-5950 GCA_041562955.1 Desulfurivibrionaceae bacterium
ATGAATAGATTGATGTATAGCCCGGCAAGCACACCAAGATATCCGGTGAGGCGCGGGTCAAATTCACGGGAAAGGCGCAGGAGAAGATAGAGTCCGCTGAAACTGTAGAGGACGGCCGGGATCTGGAACTGGTAGGTGTTGATGCTGCGCTGAATAACATGAGTTCCCCGGGTGAGTGCTGTGGTGAATTGCGGAAGAAGTGACTCGAGTTTGATCCACAGGGTGAAATCTTCATAGACGGGTCGGCCGAAAATAAGGATGATACACGCCATTTCAAAGAGCAGTATCCCGGCCAGTAACAGTCCTGTGGCCGTCAGAATCCTCCGTTTAAGCTGATGGGAAAAGAGGATGAAGTTCAGGGGGAGAAGGAGGGTGAGCCCCTGGGCGAGACTGGAGTTGGCAAGGGTGGATGAGTGGGGTGAAAAACAGAAATAGGTGAAGATCAGCAGCAGGGCGGAAAATATAAGTCCCCCGTTGTTATAGCGGAATCCCATAAAGATACAGGTGCCAAAGGCTGCAAACGGCAATAGGGGCAGAATGGTGAGCAGGGCCTGCACCGTGGTGTTGGCGGATTGGCTTAATTCCGGATTCTGGTAAGCCAAGAACAGGGGCAACCCCAGGAGGAGAAATGGAATGCAGGATTGGATGATAAGGCGTTTCATAGGGAAATGGAGGGTCGAATTGGGTATCTGGAGTGAACGATACTGAAACAGATTCAACCATACCATAGTTACGGGTATTTATGCTGTTTTTGATCCTCGATTCATCCCAATCGCAAAGAAATCTCAGGTCTGGTGTTCTCTCGTAAAGTCCGTGGGGTGATATTTGAAGGCCTTGTCGGCTAAGGCTTTGAGTTCTCTCTTTATTTGTTCAGCAGGTACCAGCGGCGGGAGGGAAACAATACCTTGATCCACCGGGTGGGGCGGGACGATACGCATCTTCTGGTCCAGGGATTCATCAAAGCCCGTATTTATCCCGCCTTCAATGGCGGAACCCATCGGCCCCATGGACTCCATGTGGCGGAAAAAACCAAGCATGGAGGAAATATCGTTTTGGCGATAGAACATGTCAATGGTGTGGCCAATGAGTTCCTGTTCTTCGGCAAGCTGTTCACGCAGGGAGCGGAAGATGGCGATGTGTCTGCACAGGTCATCGTAACAATTAAAAAATATTTTTGAGAATCGTCCGCTCCAGGTGAGGCCCCAGACGGAAATATCCTGAAAGAGGCGTGCTTTGATGGTGGGTGAGACGACAATATGCGGGTCGAAATAATAGCTCGTGATGAGACCTGAGAGCTGGGTAAAGGTTTCAATCAGCTGCTCGTCGTGGAGCAGAATGTACATCCGGCTCAGATCAATGGCGACGACCTGTTCAATCTCAATCGCATCGGCCACCGCCTGGTTGAGGGCTTTGGTGTCGTTTTCAATGAGTTTTCTGAAAGAGAAATAGCGGTCAGCCATTTCTTTTTTAATCTCAATGTTGAGAGCCGCGGCAATGTCAAGGGTCATGGTTGGATCTCTCAGAAGGGTGGTTGGTATTGAACCTGAATGTGAATGCTGTGTCCCTTATTCTATCGTTGAACCGCTGGCAAATCAAGCGTGTCCAGCCAGTTTTTCAGGCTCAACCGTCCCATTGCTGCCCGATATTCCATTTTCTCCCGCTTTGAAATCCGGGACCGGCGTCGCTTTGAGTTTGAAAGGGGCGGTAAGGCCGGCTGTGACGCCTTGTAGCCGATGCGGTCAAAGGGAGGGAAGAGTGAATAGTTCACATTTGAGGGCTGAAACCGTTTCACCTCAGTGGTGAGATGGTGAATCAGCGCGCCGTGGGCCGTGTCTTCCGGGGGCACGGGTATCGGCTTGCCCAGGGCCAGACAGCTGGCGTTGCGCCCGGCCAGAAGTCCCATGGCCGTTGATTCAACATACCCCTCCACGCCACTGATCTGTCCTGCCAGGAGGATATGGGGGTGGTGCTTCATCTGCAGCGTCGGCTCAAGGACTTTGGGACCGCAGACAAAGGTGTTACGGTGGATGGAGCCAAGGCGTAAAAAATCACAGTTCTCCATGCCGGGAATCATGCGGAATATTTCTTTCTGGGCCGGGTAGGTGAGTTTGGTCTGAAATCCGACCATATTATAGTGGGTTCCCTCCTGATTCTCCATGCGCAACTGCACCACGGCGTACGTTTCCTTGCCGGTTCTGGGGTCAGGCAGCCCGACCGGTTTCATGGGGCCGAAGCGGAGCGTGTCTTCCCCCCGCTCATTCATCACCTCGATGGGCAGACACCCTTCAAAATATTTGGCATGTTCGAAATCCTTAAGGGGGACCTTGTTGCCCTCAAGCAGGGCGGCGCTGAACCGTTTGTACTGGGCTTCATCCATCGGGCAGTTGAGGTAGTCCCCTGGTCCGTCATCGTAGCGTGATGCCCTGAAGATGATATCGTAATTGAGGGAGTCGGCTGAGACAATGGGGGCAATCGCATCATAGAATGCGAGGTGTTCTTCGCCGGTATGCCGTTTGAGATCCTCGGTGAGACTTTCTGCGCTCAACGGGCCGGTGGCGAGAATGGTAATCCCTGTGGCGGGGAGGCTTGTGACCTCTTCCCGGATGATGGTGATATTGGGATGAGATTCAATGCGTTCCGTGACCATCTGGGCAAAACGACCGCGATCCACTGCCAAGGCCTTGCCGGCCGGAACCTTGGTTTCATCGGCCACGGCCATGAGCAACGAGCCCATGAGCCGCATCTCGTCTTTGAGCAACCCGACTGCAGAACACGGGTCATCTGAACGAAATGAGTTTGAACAGACCATCTCGGCCAGATTTTCAGATTCGTGGGCCGGACTGAACTTGACCGGTTTCATGTCGTAGAGGAGGACCGGCAGGCCTTGTTGCGCACATTGGTAGGCCGCTTCGCAACCGGCAAGGCCGCCGCCGATAATGGTGATTGGTTCCATGGAAGTCACTTTGAAATTGTTGGTTCTGATCCTGCGTTCATCATAAAAAAAGGAGTATAGCCTGAAGCTATACCCCTTTTGCACAAAACAGATAGAAAAAAGAACTCAGCCCAGTTGCAACTGGAAGCTGAGGAATGGATTATAGCCCAAGTTCTTTCTTGATTCCGTCGACAACCACGTCACTGGATGTACCGGTGATGGTTTTCAGCAGACCTTCTGCCTTGTAAAAACCCGCAACAGGGGCTGTTTTTTCGTTGTAGGTGTCAAGGCGATGGCCGATGGCGACTTCTGTCTCGTCAGCACGTTGTACCGCAGGGGCACCGCATTTGTCACAAATACCCTCAACCTTTGTCGGGTTGGATTTGGTGTTGTAGATCGCGGTACATTCAGGGTTTTCACAGGTGCGACGGGTGCAGAGACGGTCAAAGATAACGTCGCGTGGCACGTCAATGTCAACAACCATGTCCAGTTTGATGTTGTTCTTCTCAAGGAGAACCTTTAAGGCCTCGGCTTGAGGGATGGTGCGTGGAAAACCGTCCAGGAGAAAACCGGACTGGCAGTCGTCTTCTTTCAGACGTTCTTCCATGATGCCCATGATGAGGGAATCCGGAACAAGATCGCCGCGGGTCATATACCCGTCAGCTTCTTTGCCAAGTGCTGTGCCGGCGCGAACAGCACCACGGAGGATGTCGCCCGTTGAAATTTGTACGGATCCGTCAAGTTTGGTGAGCATTTTGGCAACAGTGCCTTTTCCAGCGCCGGGGGCGCCGAGCAGAATTAATTTCATGTAAATCTCCTTAATAGGGATGAGTGAGTGGCGATTGTTTTTAATATTTTAAAGCGCGGTACTATACCTAAAATCTTGTCTTTCGTAAAGGAAACAACCTGAAAACCTGTTTATTTATACGGAAAAAAGGGTGGTTGGGGGATGAAAAAAGAAACGGCGCTTGGGAGGAGCGCCGTTTCGGTGTTTACTCCATGGGAGATAAAGTAAACAAGGGAGAAAAAATGAAGAGTAGTGTAACGACGAAGGAGTGGAGATATTCTCCGTAACATGTCTTATGCCGTCATATATTAAAGAGGGGGTATTTAGGAAAAAGGTTCCATTTTTTTATATTTTTAAAAAATTAATGAGGATGTCTTCCCTTGAGAGTCTCATTCGTTCTCTGCATAGATGGGTATACCTTCCATGCGAACCGCATGGGGTGGGGGGCACGCTACCGTATCTCCATAATTTCATTGATAAGCTTCAGGCTGAATGCTATGGTTAACACTTCTTCTATGTGAACTTCAATCTGAAATGGACATGACCAATCCGAAACCATCTCCCATAGCCTGTGTTTTAATCGACGGCGAAAAAATACGTCAAATCAGACAGGAACGGGGGTTGACCCAGCTCTATGTGGCAACCTGTCTCGAGATCACCACGGATACGGTTTCCCGTTGGGAAAACAAGCGGTCCCCCAGTATCAAGCAGGAAAATGCTGAACGACTGGCTGAGGTGCTTGAGGTTGATCTTGATGAAATAACCCAGGGGTTTGATCCCGACCTGCAACCGGACCCAGGTTCTGCTGAGGTCTGTGGAGAGGATGAACCGGTGGTCTCGCAACCCATCAGTACAAGAGGGCTTTGGATCATGCCTCTTCTCATGGTTCTCCTGGTGTTTGGTTGGCTGGGATACCGGGCGAACCATACCGGGCTGGTTGCCCCCCCTGTGGTCACCGCTGAACGGCTTCTGCCGAAACATGGATCTCCCCACCTGCCTTTCCCGGTTCTCATTCGTGTGCATACTGATGAGCCGGTCGCAACGTCGTTTATTCTGCGTGAATCTTTTCCTGACTCCTGTGTCGTGTCCAGTGGTATTCCTCCATTTACGGCACAGAGCCAGACCGGGGTGAAATGGATTGATACGACAGGAACGGATGATCTGTATTTTGGGTATCTGGTGAATCCTGGCGGTATACCCGATGATGGAGAGAAGCTGGTGTTCGATGGTCTGATTCTGGTGGATAATATGAAGCAGCGCGTAGACGGGGCCACCACGATTGCAATGGGTGATTATCACTGGGCTGATCGCAATAATGATTACCGCATTGATGATAATGAGATTTTAGCCATCTACAGTTCTTTTGAGCTGTTCAAACAGATGGGTGTTGATATTGACACGATTCAGCAGATATGGGCTGGGAAGGGGTATCGCTGGGATATGGATGCCAAATCATTCGCTGTTGTCTCCGGGACAACACCACAGGGCGGGGAATAAGAAATGGATTGCACAATCGGACAAAGATACAGACGCGGCGTGATCTGCACACTCATGTTGTGTTGCTTCATCTGCCTGACTACGTTTTCCATGGCTGCTGGAGGGGGTGAAATTACCGCCAGGTACAGTCAACCACGGGGAACAAAGATCACATGGTCCATTACCATCCCCAATCCCCCCCCCGCGGCGGTTATCGTGATTCAGACCATCCCCCCGGGTACAGCAATTCTCTCGGCATCGCCAGCCTACTCCTCCTATGATAAGAAGTCGGGGACGGCAAAATGGTTACTGAGCGGGGTGCGTTCGGGTACGGTGGTGATGGCGATGGAATTGTCACAACCCATCCGTAAGAAGGGTGAGATTCATGGGAAGATTATCTTTCAGGATCAGGCGGCCAAATCCACCGCTTCCACATCCATGGTGCTCACGCCCAAGACCCAAAAGAAGGCCATTGAGGGGTGCTGATGTTCTGTCAGGTGTAAGGGGTGAGGGGTAAGGTGTGTCTGCAAGGGCGCGAGCAACGCTTTACCCTTTAACCCTTGTGTCTTTTCACCTTCTCTGTCCCGCCCTACTCCCATCCAATAGCATTTTTTGGACAATTCTTAATCGCCTCGTCCACCTCTTCCTGATTGTACTCATCACGTTCCGCCACTTCAATAAAGCCGAGACTCTCGTTGTAGATAAAGGTCTGGGGACTGATATCAAGGCAGCCGTCACACTTATTGCACACATTG
>JBFFNY010000118.1:0-5898 GCA_041562955.1 Desulfurivibrionaceae bacterium
AGCCACGACCACCACGCTCCTGCAGCGCCATGGTGCGGCTGGAAAGCTGGTGTGTGCCATCTGTGCGGCCCCGTGGGTGCTTGCCCGGGCGGGTCTCCTTGAGAACAGAGAGGCGACGATCTATCCAGGGCTTGAGTCCAAACTCACAACCACCTGTGGTGCTGGTACGGTGATTCAGGACGGCAATGTCATCACCTCCAAAGGACCGGCCACAGCCATGGAGTTTGCGCTGGCCCTGGTGGAAGATCTGGCCGGTGAGCAGGCGCGGGTTGAGGTGGGCAAAGGGCTGCTCTATTACCCCTGACGGTTGATCCGGGTGTGGCCCGGTGCGGGATCTGCTGGGGGGAGACGGCAACGGGGAAAAAAGAGTGAAAAAAGTAAAATAAAAAAACTGATACCCCCGTATTTGTCCCATCAACGGCGTTATGCTGGCTTCTCAATTGATACGATTTTAACCTTGATCAAGAAAGGAGCCCCTGCCATGCGTCAGACCATTTCCCCCTCAGCTGTTGTTCCCCGTCATTATCTGCAGATAGCCCATGACTTTGAGAAGCTGCTTGGTCGAATAGAGCAGTCGTCCCGTTGTGCTGATTCCCCGGTCAGGACGGTTACCTCTCCTGACCGGATCTTTGCCGACTGGGACAAGGTCTTCCTTCGTCACCAGAGAGCGCTGCCCCAGCTCTTCCGCGCTCTTTCGGAAAGGGTGCTGGCCCGGTCGTGCGGGGTTCATCTTGTTGAGACGGTTCGTTGTCTGGTTCCCCTTGAAGAGCGGGTGTATAAAATCCTGTGGCTGCGCAATATGATTCAGCGCCATCACTTCTCCGGTGCATGGCAGACCGGCCAACGGCTGCTCCTCCTCCGCATTGAGCAGGTGCTCACGTCCATCACGCGAGTCCTGTCTTTTTTCATCACAACCGTGCGTGGGGTAAGGGCGAACCATGGGCCGGCACAACTGCTTTGGCGCGGAGGCTTTGGCTGTGAGGTTGAAACGCTGGCGTATATCCAGTGGTTTTATGCGCTGACGGGTTCTGTTTCCTTTGGGGATTATCCTCTGCAGGGTTGGCGTTTTCTACTGCAGAAAATAGGTCTTTTCTTTCGGTCGAAGAAAAGACCGCCGAGGTCACCGATCATGACGTTCATGGTCTACCGCTGAACCGGTTCAGCGGATGATATTCTTGTGAATAATAAAGAAAAAAACCACAATCCTTGACACTGTAAGCTCAAGTGCTGGATACTGTTTCCAGGTGTTTTGCCGTTCAAATTATTCTGAGAAGGTTTTATGCGTTATACATCGATTAAATCACGGGTCATGCTGTGGAGTGGACTTCTTTTTCTGCTCATGCTCTGTATCCTGCAACTGGTTTCCTATGTGACCTTGTGTGGGGTGGGTGAGAGGATGAGCCATGGGCTCGTTGCAATCGAGAACATGGCGGCTGATAAGGATGGTGGGGCCGGAGATGCCGTGGTATCGAATATGGTCAACGCCGTGGTTGAGCTCCATGAACAGGTTGATGCTGGTTTGCTGAAGGGTTTTTGGTCTGTTTGGGGTATTGGTTTTTTGACTGTGGCGCTGGCCCTGTATATCCTGTGGCGAAGCATGGATGAGTTTGTTCATCCCCTGAAAGAAGCGAGTGTCTATGTCCATGATGTGAGTCAGGGTGATCTCACTGGTGAACTGGTAAGCCACGGGGACTGTGGCTGTGAGGTGGGGGTGCTGGTCCGGTCCCTGACAGAGATGAGCGGCAAGCTGCATGAGGTGGTTGTTGAGGTGAAGGGCTCGTCCTCGGAGCTGGCTTTGCGGGCTGAAGAGGTGAGCTCAAGTGCCGATATTGTTGCCAGCGGGACCACTGAGCAGGCGGCAACCATGGAGGAGTTGTCCGTTGCCATGGAGCAGATGTCCGCCATTGTGAGTGAAAATGCAACCAGTGCGCGGAGAACGGCGGAAATAGCAGTGGCCGCCTCGGAAAAGATGCGCGAGGGGGGGGCGGTGGTGACTATGGCTGTGAAAGCTATGGGTTTGGTTACGGAAAAAATTACCATTATTGGTGAGATTGCCCGGCAGACGAATCTTCTCGCCCTGAATGCCGCCATTGAGGCGGCCCGGGCCGGTGAACATGGAAAAGGGTTTGCCGTGGTGGCAACAGAGGTGCGCAAGCTGGCTGAACGAAGTCAGGAGGCTGCGGCCAAGATTAATAAGATGGCAAACCATTCCATGCAAACGGCCGGGCAGGCCGGGGAGATGATCGCTGAGCTGGTGGAGGAGATTTATGCCACGACGGATCTGGTCCGTGGTATTGATGCGGCCTCCCAAGAGCAGGCCATAACGATTCGGGAGAATGTGCAGTCTTTTTATCAGATGGACCAGATTATTCAAAAAAATTCAGCGGTGTCGGAAGAAATTGCCTCCATCAGCCAGATGCTTGCCAGCCAGGCTATGCGTCTCTCGGCAACAATGAGCTTTTTCAAAACAGTGAACCTGGAAAAAAGTTCTGTTCACTCGCCCCGGCCGGATCTCTTTATCCGTCATCCGGATAATCAGAGCGCGGCGGAGATCTTTCCCCTTGATGAGCCTGAATACAAACTGGCCGTGACCCGTGGTGCTGGGGTTCCACATCTGCCAGAGGATGATGATGGTGAGTGGGAGCGGTATTAGCCTTCTGCCGAGAGGGTTTGCTATGGGCGTGAAAGAAAAAAAGGCTTGTTCCGGAGTAAACGGAGCAAGCCTTTTTTTTATGGATGAAGATTCGCGGCTCAACTTGTGAGGCGCAGCTCTTCCTTTTCTTTACGAATCTGCTTTGCGAGTTTCAGGGCTTTTTTCTTGCCATGCTTTTTGATGGAAACCGACGTGTGGCCATGTTTCCCGCAGGGACATTGCCACGTGACATGAAATTTATTGTCACTTTCAACGTGACGAATGCCGACAAAGCCGGTGTTGGTATTGGCCTTTCCCTGGATGTGTTTGAGTGCCAGCGGCATGCCGATGGATGTTTTGATGGAATCCCGCCAGGCCAACGCGGCAAGAAGTGCTGCGGTCTTGCCGCCTGATTTGAGGTCTGAAAACATCTTTGAATGTTTCTTGCCGCAGAACATGACTCTGGCATACCAGCCGTGGGTGTGTTTATGGTCAATGCGGGAAATGTTCCGGTGTTTTTCGTATTCCATCATAATTATATCTTTAGAATGGTTGCTGATGCTTTTGCCATACCTCTTTTAACCTGCAGGTCTGGCTCATCTTCTGGTGAGGGGTATGGATACGCTTTGGTGTCTACCGGGGCTGACTTGAGGCCGGGTGAAAGATTGTTTCGCCGTAAGGTATCTCATCTTGGAATCACGCAGTGACTCAAAACTCAGACTGGTATATAATTTTCACCATCCAAAAGTCAAGCAACTCTCTGAACTTTTTTGGCGTAAAAAAATATAAAAAAAAGAAATTGCGGGGAACAACTCCTTTTGAGTTGTTCCTGTTGTTACGATGACGCTGGGGGGAAACTTTTATTTGGCGGCGACAAACGCCTCTGGATAGCCAAGACTGCGCAAGGTCAGGACGACCTCATTGGCCCTGTTTAAATCTTCACCGGCCTTGACCTGGACACGGTAAAAAATGGTATCACCACGGTCGTAGGTGCTGACGTTAACGGACCGGCCTGTTTTCAACATGGCGATCTGGAGACGTTCAGCATTGGCTTTCTGGGTGAAGGAGCCGATCTGTACATAGAATTTGCCCTTGGTGAAATCTTCATGGGGAAGAAAACGTTCGACCTGTTTGCCGTCTTCCTTAACTCGTACGGCCTCGCCGAGGGCACTGATTCGCACCCGGGCCGTGCCTTTTTTCAGTACGCCGAGCTCTTTGGCGCCGGTATAACTCAGGTCAATAACACGTCCCCGGACAAAGGGGCCGCGGTCATTGACCCGGAGCACGATCTCCTTGCCGTTGTCGAGATTTTCGACAAGCAGGTGGGTCTGCATGGGCAGGGTTTTATGGGCTGCGGTTCGGCTGTACATATCGTACGTCTCGCCGTTGGATGTCTTGCGGCCATGAAAGGGTTTACCGTACCATGAAGCAATGCCGGTCTGGCTGAACCCTTCTGCCGAGGGCAGGGGGTAATAGGTCTTGCCTTTGATCTTGTACGGCCGTTGGGTGCCTTTTACTTTTTTTGTGGTTTGGTAGGGCCCCTTCTGGCTGACCTGCCGCTTCCCCGGTGTCGAAATGACGGTTGTCTTGGAGGCGCACCCGGCAAGGAGGAGAAGGACGCAGGTTATAATGATGCTCTGACGTGTCATGGGGTTTTCTCCCGTTCTTCATGGTTTGGGGCTGCTTTTTCGAGGTTCAGCGGCTGGTCCAGCAGACTGGTGTTTGTTTTCAGCCGCTCTTTATAGAACGGGCCGGCCTTGCCGATGGTATGCGGGGTGTAGGGTACTAAGCCTTTATATGGGCCCTTGTCCGGCTTGGCGCTGTCAAAGACCACGTCGCCTTCACTATTGACCCAGGTGAGGCTGAGGTCGAGGAGCGGCCGGCATATCTGCAAGACTCCCCTGTCATCCTTGCAGACAATGGGGAATTCCCAGCGCCGGAGCTCATATCCCTTATGCCAGAGGCCGTAATACCCTTGGCCGGTTAATTTGTCGGACATGAAGGGGTAGGGGTAGCCGTCGGTATTGATGTTGGCATAAATTTCCTGCTCAACCTCAAAAGACCCTTGCACACTGATCGCCTCCCACGGGTCATACTCCTCTCCATCCTGGCGGAAGAGGTGGGTACCTTCGTCTGAAAAAGTCCACACCGCATGACAGACCGCGCAACCGGCTTTCTTCTTATATCTTGCGTGGGCAGGGTGAAGAAGTTGGGGGATCGCTATGTCTCTGCTGGCCATGGTCAGGGTCGGCAGATTGTCCTTCAGGGCAATATTCAATAACGTCGGGTTCTGTCCGTTGTATTCGTGGCAGGTTGTGCAGGTAATGGCAGAGGGTTCCGGTGCCATGAGGGTGGCGCCGGGATGGCAGTCAATGCATTGGAGCCCGGCCTGCTGGTGGATATCGGTTGAGAGCTGATGGGTGTTGACCCCGTACGGGCGGTCTGCCTCGGATCCGTCTTTGCCATAAGGCGTACGGTAATCCCAGTGGAAATCATGGTCGTATCTGCCGTAATAGTCGGCCCCGACAAAGTTTGAGTTATGGCAATGCAGACATTCCTGATCCTGCGGCTTTGGCAGAAACGCATGGCTGACCATACCGCCGTTGGCAAAGTTAAGGTGGCAGGCACCACAACCGACGCCGCGCCGGGTCTCTGCATAGTCTCCGTCATAGCGGATATGGCATTGCAGGCATCGCCGTCTGAGCATATCATCAACAAGGGCCAGGGGGGTGGTGATGGTGTCGTGGATGGGAATGTTCTCACCGCGCTCGAGATCGGTTTCCGCACCGAAGGCCCTCCGCACCGTGTTGATCTCATTGCGTGAGGTGAAATGCAGGGAGGAATGACTCTTCTTGACCTGGCTCTCGTGGCATTGTCCGCAGGTCTGCAGCATGACATCCGGATGGCCTGGTTTGGGGATGAGGTCTAGGTGGGCCTGGTCTTTATCTGCAGCCGGACTGGTGCCGTTATGGCAGGTGGTGCAACCAAAGGAGTGATTTTGGTCCAGCTCATGGGGGTGACAGTCTGAGCAGGATGGATTGGCTGGCAGCGGGTTCACTTCTTCCACGGGGGGCGCTTGCGGCGCATCGGACTCGGGCCCGTCGCTTGAGCAGCTGAGAAGAAAAAGGCCGAGCAAACAGCTGAGAATAAGTTGGGTGGATGGGTGAAGCTTGGTTTGCAAGGTTGGCCGCCGTCTAAAATTAAATAAAAACAGAAAATACCCTGCTTTCAACCCCTTTGCAAGCAAGGGGTGAGAACGGATGATG
>JBFFNY010000119.1:0-5853 GCA_041562955.1 Desulfurivibrionaceae bacterium
CCCCAGGACGATGAACCTTTGACCTGGGCAATGTAATTAATCCGCTCTTCTACTTTTGTTAATCGCTTACGTATTTCTTGCATATTTTATATGTACACTGATGAGACTATTTAGTCTGTATGGTCTGAGCAACAACAAGCCCAACACCTTAGAAGGTCAACAACCTCTCAATATTGTCATCTAGGTATTTTAAATTTGTCATCATAGGCTCGCCTGAACTCGTCTCACCTTGAATTGACACTTCCTTTAAGAATGCCCGGCCCCGCTCTTTTGCCTCGGCAATGGAATCACCCCAGACAAGGGCCAAGGCCAGATTCGGGTCAAAATCACTGGGAATATCATAGGATCTGTCAGACGGCACCTGCGTATATACGGCAGACCAGTCATGTTCTGGAAAATCAAATTGCGTAATTTTACCAATCCATGGGGCAAAATCCCGGCTGGTATCTTCCGCAACGATACGAAATTCAATACAGGCCCCTTGAAACTTCACCTTCCGTTGAGAATAGCCAATTTTCTCACCCAGGGCCACGCGAATCTGCTCACGGATCAGATTGGGTTGTTTCTTTTTATAGAACGAGATCCGGGCTGAGACATCATTTTCCACCTGAATACGGGTGTTCACCTCCAGGAGATACGGCTGACCGTTACGGGCCACAATCCACTCCCAGGTTCCGACATTATCATAATGGACGTGGGCTGCAAGCTTGAGGGAATAGTCAACAACCTGATCCAGCACCTCTTTGGAGTTAAACGCATAGTTAAAACAACTATCGTCAAAACCCGGGGCCGCTTCAAGACGCTTCTGGCGTCCGGTGGATTGTATCGTGCAGTTCCTGGTGCCAAAATGCAGCCGTTCGCCATGTTGACTGCAAAGGAGCTGTACTTCAAGATGATTATAATCACGCAGACAGGTTTCAATGAGCACACCGCCATCACCAAATTGGCGCTTGGCATAGTTCTTCACTTCACGGTAGGTGCGGCGGAACTGCTCAATGCGGCGCACCTCCTCAATCCCCATACCACCTCCGCCGGCCGCGGCCTTGACAAGAATGGACGGATCGGAAATCCCCTGAGCAATCTGCTCATTCAACAACTTTGCCGCCACAGCCTCCGCTTCCATCTCATTATAAATAGGGGCAGAGGTGCCAGGAATGGTGGGAATGCCGAGTTCGTTGGCAACCTTCTTGGTATTGATTTTATCACCAAGGTCGCGGATCACCTCCCACTTGGGCCCAATGAAGATCAGGGGCCGGTCACGAACGGTTACCCGCCGGGCAAAACGATAATCTTCAGAGAAAAACCCATATCCCGGATGAATCGCCGTACAGCAGGTGTGATCAGCAATGGAAAGAATTTCATTCGGATCAGTGTAACTTGCAATACGCCACACCTTTTGCTCTACACCACTCTTGTCTGCATACCGCCTGACATGCTCAGAATCTTTATCCGCATCTGTATAGATCATGATAAAGTCATGGCCAAGATCTTCACAGGCCTTGGCTATTCTGATAGCAATTTCACCGCGATTTGCAATCAATACCTTTGCTTTCAATAGTATCCTCAAGAAGTTTTAAAACATGCCTGAAATGGCATAAATTAGGACCGGAAACGAACCAGCAGATTGGGATCTTTTCCCTTTTGACGTTATGGTATTATAATGGTCGAGACTGATTTGCAAAGAAAAAAGAACCTATTTTTCATAAATAATACCGGTCTGCCTATACCGTGTTATACGCTAATCGTCAATTTTTTACTTTTACAAACTATTTAAAGATCTTATTACATTTCAATGGTATCACGCATTGATAAACGACAACCACCCCCAACAAGGACCTGCACAGCCAACTCGAATATGCTCATTTACGGACTTCCTTTCATCAGCAGCCTTCTCCTTTTTTCAGCATCCCCAGTGCCAGGATATGCCGCCTTATCCTGGATAAGCCTCATCCCGCTCTTCCTATTTATCCACAGAGCCTCACCCAGACAATCCTTCTGGACCGGCTGGCTTGCAGGGATCGCCTACTACCTCCTCCTCATCTACTGGGTCACCATCTCCATGGAAACCTACGGCGGACTGGCACCATGGCTTTCCATTTCAGCCCT
Source organism: Desulfurivibrionaceae bacterium (assembly GCA_041562955.1). Classification (GTDB taxonomy): domain Bacteria; phylum Desulfobacterota; class Desulfobulbia; order Desulfobulbales; family SURF-16; genus JAJRUT01. The sequence continues at coordinate 2,107 of JBFFNY010000119.1, forward strand.
GGTCCTGCTCTGCGTGTACATGGGGCTGTACCACGGACTTTTTTGTTTCTTCGTTACCCGCACAACCGCTACAACCAGAGCTTTCCCGATCTGGTTTGCGGCCTGTGGCTGGGTCGGCCTTGACTACCTCCGCGGTTTCATGTTCAGCGGCTTTCCCTGGATGGACGTTGGTTATTTCCAGTATCAATCCCCCCTCAACCAGCTTGCCGACCTTGGCGGCCATCATATCCTGACCTTCCTTGTGGTTCTGACCAATGGCCTTCTCTATCGTTTCATGCAGAACCGATCCCTGCGCCTCAGTGTCAAACAAAATTGGCCGGCCCTCATCTGTGTCGCCTTCGCGGTAATCTACAGCCCGCTTCGGCTCTGGCAGATTCAGACTATCAGCAAACAAGCACCAGCGCTGCAGACGGGCGTGATCCAGGGAAACATCAACCAGGGGGTGAAATGGCAGACGGAGCAAAAACTTGCCAGTGTCAACAAGCACCTCAGCTTAACCAATACGGCCCTCGCGGCAACCCCTCCACCGGAACTCATCCTCTGGCCTGAAACCTCCCTGCCCTTTTACCCGACCCTTGACCCCATCTTTTACCATGTCCAGGCAGAAACCATGCAGAGAAACGGCTCCTACGAATTACTCTGCGGCGCCCCCCATATTGTCCGTAAACAGAACGGGTACGACCTGTACAATGCCGCACTCCTCCTCCGCCGCGACAAGACGATTGACTATTACTTCAAACAGCATCTCGTCCCCTTCGGGGAGTACATCCCCCTGCGCACCATCCTGCCGTTCCCGAAAGCCCTTGTCCAATCCATCGGGGACTTCACCCGCGGCAAAGAGGGGACCCTACTCCAGGCCAACCGCGCCCGGATTGGTGTTTTAATCTGCATCGAGGCCATCTACCCTGACCTGGCCCGCAAAGAGGTAGCCCAGGGGGCAACGCTTCTGGCCAACATCACAAATGATGCCTGGTTCGGTCGTTCAAGCGCCCCCCGCCAGCATCTCGCCATGGCTGTTTTGCGAGCCATTGAGAACAGAAGGTCCCTTGCCCGCGCCGCCAACACCGGGATTTCAGCCCTGATCCTGCCCACAGGTGAGATCATCGCCTCCTCACAACTTTTCACGACCGCAGCCCTGGTGCAGCCGTTGCCCCTGCTGCAAGAAAAAACCCTTTTCAGTTGTTTCGGTTTTCTCTTTCCATTGTTCTGCCTGTCTTTGGCCGTTATCCTCTCTATTCGTAAGTCGAGCACCAAAGCCATTGACCATTGAAGGGCTTTTTGAGTATATACATCATTAATAGTTCATCGTTCCTCAAACAATCTAAACAACAAGCCAACCATCATGTCCGCAGAACTCCAGCAGAAACTTCAAACCATCGGCGACACCCTCTCCACCCTAAAGGTGCATCTTTGACTTAGCCACCAAGGCTGAAAAACTACAATCCCTTGAGCACCAGACGGCCAACCCCGAGTTTTGGGCTGACCCTGACAAGGCAAGGGCGACGCAAATGGCCATAGCCCAACTTCAGGCTCCCATCGACGGCTGGAACGACTGCAATGATCTGGTTGAAGAGGCTGAAATCCTTCTCGAACTGGCCCGTGACGAAGATGATGAAGACACAGAGGCTGAAGCGCGTCTGGTTATTGAGAAACTTCAGGCCAAACTTGAAAATTTTGAACTGGAATGCATGTTCAGCGGCGAGCACGACCACGCCAATGCCATGCTTTCCATCAATGCCGGGGCCGGCGGCACCGAAGCTCAGGACTGGACCGACATCCTGCTGCGCATGTTCCTGCGCTGGTGTGAGCACAAGAACTTCACCACAGAAATCCTTGACCTGCAGCCCGGCGATGAGGCCGGGGTGAAATCTGTAACCGTTATGATCAATGGACATAATGCTTACGGCTTTCTACGCTCCGAGATGGGTATTCACCGTTTAGTCCGCATTTCCCCCTTTGACGCCAGCGGCAGACGGCATACCTCCTTCGCCTCAGTCTTTGTCTTTCCCGAACTGAACGATGACATTGAGGTGGAGATCAACGATAAGGATCTCCGGGTTGACACATACCGGGCGAGCGGGGCCGGCGGACAGCATATCAACAAGACCAGTTCAGCCATCCGCCTCACTCACCTGCCCACCAATATTGTCGTCCAGTGCCAGAACGAACGTTCCCAGCATCGCAATAAAGACACAGCCATGAAAATGCTCAAATCAAGACTGTACGAACGGGAGCAGGAACTGCAGCGGCAACAGCATGACGCCATTTCCGGCGAGAAAAAAGAGATTGGCTGGGGAAGCCAGATCCGCTCCTATGTCATGCAGCCCTACCGCATGGTGAAGGATCATCGCACAGGTGAAGAGACAGGTAATGTTGACGCGGTCATGGATGGCGCTCTGGACCCCTTTATCCGGGCCTACCTCCTTTGGCAGGGGTCAGCAAACTGAAACCAAAATGCGCAAAATGCGGGTCCTGTGGACAGGTCTGCCCTGTTTTCAAAGAAACAGGGCGGGAATCGCATTGTGCACGGGGCAAACTTCACCTCTTTCAACACGACCCGGATCTCGGTTCAGATTACTTCAACGCCCTTCTGGCCAAATGCATTCAATGCGGGGCCTGTGACGATATCTGTCCCCGGAATCTGCAGCCAAGCCTCACCATTCGTCACTGGCGAGGCCAGCAACGTCTCAGCAAAACACCAAAAGGGTACAGTGCCTACCTTGCCCGCCACATCCTCAACAGCACACCGTTATTATCCGTTTCCAGCCATACCCTCTCACTCTTAAAAAAACTCCCGGCCGCAAGCGGGTTGCGCCAGAAGATACAGTTTCTCCTCCCCCACCGGAACAGCCCCATTACCAAGCCAAGGCCAGACGCCAACACAACACTGCTCTACTACCCCGGCTGCCTTGCCCGCCATTTCCAGACCGATATTGAAGCGGCCACCCGCTACCTGGCGAGCCTCTGCGGCTACACACTTTCCATTCCGGAACAGGCCAGCTGCTGCGGCATAGCCTCAAGCAGCTCCGGTAAAAAAGCTGAGGCACAAGGTCAGGCCTTACAAAACATAGAGGCCTATGCCGGCACGGGACCAATTCTCACCTCATGCGGTTCCTGCTACGCCCAGCTCATGGGCTATCCGGATCTTTTTAGCCCACAATCCCCTGAACACCACGCAGCCGAAACCTTTGCATCCCGGGTAGAGGAATTCTCATCATTCTTTCTTGGCCAAGACAGGCTTGAAAGTCACCAGCCAGCACCAGCGGTCTATTACCATGACCCTTGTCACCTCCGGTTCGGCAAACAACACATCATCAATGAACCACGCCAATTACTTCGGAACATAACGGGTCAAGCGGTTGTCAATAACGAAATCCCCTTGGGATGCTGCGGCCAGGGTGGCTTATTTGAACTGGCGAACCCCGGTCTGGCCCAGGCTATCTTCATCAAGGCTGAACAGAAGGTGACTGGTACAGAGCCAGCCACAGTGGTCACGACCTGCAGCTCCTGCTTAATGGGATGGCAGAAGGCAGCGCAAGACGCTGAAATCACAGCTCAACACCTCAGTGTTTTTCTTGCCAAAATATGCAAGAGTTGCTAAGCCTATGAACTGGTTATGTGGGGATTCACCCCGTCAATATCTGTAAGGAGCATTATGCGACACATCAAGCCGCTTATTCTATTTCTCTGTTGTGTTTTGGGACTGCCGGCATCCACACTGGCGACAGTGGATTTCAGTCAAGGCCC
>JBFFNY010000120.1:0-5849 GCA_041562955.1 Desulfurivibrionaceae bacterium
ATGTGGGATGATCCAAACTGGCGTATTGGCCGCCCCCGTCAGATTTATACCGGGCCTGTGAGCCGTGAATTTGTTCCCCTGCAGGACCGGGAATAGATATTTTGATAAAAGCCTTCGAATTTATTTCGAGGGCTTTTTTTTGTCATTTTTTTTATTCAAGATTTTCAGCAAGGTGTCGATACGATATTTGATAACTATTATTGCGTGGGGTGGGGTGGTGTTTAGGAAAGTGTTTTTTTTACGAGGTTGAAGATGGTAAATATGAATCATATTCTTTCAGGGCAATCTGCTCAGGTTCGCATTATTCCCGGGTCGAGGACCTCTTCCTTTGAGCCGGCGAATAAAGAGGCTGGTCAGCCTTCATCCCCTCTTGCTGATCGCTTCACCACGGGTCAGCCATGGAAAAATAAGGCTGTGTCAAGGGTAAACGGGGGCGGCTGCCGGTGTGGAACTTGCTCTCAGTGCGGCGCCCAGGCGTATGCACAGCAGCAACCTCAGGGTGCATCTTCAGCCAAGCCCTCCATGGGGGTCTCCCCTGAGATGTCGGCCGAAGATGGTGTTTCCGTGACAGCAGAACAAAGTCCATTAGGGGAACCCCTCAGACCTGAGGAGCTGGCTCAACTCCAGGAGCTGCAGAAGATCGACCAGAGCGTGCGGGCCCATGAACAGGCGCATATGGGTGCTGCGGGCGGGCTTGCGACCAGCGGCGTTTCCCTCTCCTACACAAAAGGACCGGATGGTCAAAATTATGCGGTGGGTGGTGAGGTGAGTATTGATACCTCAAAGGCGCCTACGCCTCGAGAGACCCTGGCTAAGATGGTGAAGGTTCGGGCGGCAGCGTTAGCCCCTGCCGATCCTTCACCTCAGGATCGTAAGGTTGCAGCTTCTGCTTCGGTTGCGATGGGTGAAGCCCGGGCGGAGCTGCAGCTTGATCAGAAAGGGGATGGGCAGCAGGTGGTGGAGCAGGCTGTTCAGCGTATAGTCGGAAAGGGTGAGGCTGGTGCCTCGGCGGATGTGCGTGGTAAGGGTCGAGGGAGTTATCAGCGTAATCAGTATCAGAAGGCTGCTACAGACGATGGTGGTGCATTTCCGTTAAGCATGTAGAGAAAAGGTCCGGTTTTCCGGCTCTGTTTGCAAAAGAGGCTGCCCATTAACTGGACAACCTCTTTTTTTATTTCCTGTCATCGGAGGCGCTGTTGTGTATCGCCTTAGAGAATGCCTCCGCACATGAGGGCATAATTCTCACATTCTCTTTTGTTGGCAAAAGGACAAGGGGCTTTGGAGAACCATTGTTTTTTTGGACAATAATAACGATCTTTAAATGGTTCGTTGCAGCCGCTTGGTGTGAGTTGTCGTCTTTGGGTGGAACCGTTTTTGACTGTTCCGTCAACGATTTGAAAACGCCAGATTTTGTCCATGGTATCCCTCCGTGGAATCACGTCTCTTTGCTCTCTCCATAATGATTCTATTCGGTGTATCTGTCGGAAAAATTAAGCAATTTGTTGACGGAGGGTGGGTGGAGTGGTAGAAAAAATAGTTTTGTCGGATTAATATAGCCTCTATTCGGGGTTGTTGGTGATATACAGAGCCCTTTTCAGGGAGGGTGGAGAGAGTAAAATGCGCACAGAGATTGTCCACATCGGAGCCGGAGAGCTTACCTACGAGATTCGCAACATTGTTAATGTTGGTCAGAAGTTGCAAGAGCATGGGATTGAGACCTATTGGGAAAATATTGGTGACCCTGTGGCCAAAGGGGAAAAAATTCCCCTGTGGATGAAGGAAATTGTGGCGGAATTTGCCATGCAGGATCTGTCATATGGGTATTGCCCGACTCGAGGTATGCTGGCAACGAGGCAGTTTATTGCTGATCAGACGAACAGTCGTGGCGGGACGCAGATTGGTGTTGATGACATTCTTTTCTTTAATGGTCTTGGCGATGCCATTTCAAAGGTCTTCGGGTTTTTGAATAGAAATGCCAGGGTCGTTGTCCCAACTCCCAGTTATACCACTCATTCTTCAGCAGAGGCTGCCCATGCTGGCGATCGGCCTGTGACCTATAAGCTTGATCCCGATAATAACTGGTATCCTGATCTGGATGATCTGGAGAAACGGGTGAAGTATAATCCTGCTGTGGCAGGTATTCTTATTATTAATCCTGATAATCCAACCGGTGCTGTTTATCCAAAATCCATTCTCCAGGGCATGATTGAGATTGCTCGGCGTTATGATCTCTTTATCATCTGTGATGAGGTGTATCAGAACATTATTTATAACGGCAAAAAGACAGCACCCTTATCTGACATCATTGGTGATGTTCCTGCGATTGCCATGCGGGGCATTTCGAAGGAGATGCCGTGGCCCGGGTCTCGATGTGGTTGGATTGAGGTGTATAATGCTGATAAGGATCCAATGTTCAGCCGGTATGTGGCGTCAATTCTTAATGCAAAAATGACAGAGGTCTGCTCAACAACATTGCCCCAGATGGCGTTGCCGAGTCTGATCAGTCACCCTGAGTATCAGGGGTACCTGAAGGAGCGTGTTGATCGCTATGAGCGGTGTTCAAACATTGCTTATGATTGTTTGAAAAAGGTTGAGGGGATCAAGGTCAATCGGACCAATGGCGCTTTTTATATGAGTGTTGTTTTTGAGGATGGTGTTTTGACGAACACGCAGACACTCCCCATTGAAAATGAAGATGTTCGTGTGCATATTGAAGGTCTTCTCGCTGGCCCGAATGTTTCTCTGGATAAGAGGTTTGTGTATTATATGCTTGGTTCAACCGGGGTTATTGTTGTGCCGTTGACTTCGTTTGCTACAGAGCTTCAGGGGTTTAGGGTAACCCTGCTTGAGCGTGATGAGGAAAAGTTCAAAAAGATCTTTGATACGATTGCCGAGTCTATTAAGCGATATTTACACTCTTAATTTCAACACGCTTAAGTTAAAAAAAAAGAGGTCTGACACAAGTGTCAGACCTCTTTTTTTTTGTTTTTTTACACATTACTGTGCGATCTCCCTCCCCACGCATTTGAGGAGTGACGGCGAAATATTGTTCAAAACTCTATGGCGTTGCAATTGCCTGGTGGATGATTCACCATTGATATTGATGATCATGAGTCGCCCTTTCCCGTGATTATAGGTGTTGTCTGTGTCAAGCACCGTTCCGACGACAATCAATCTCCCGGCGCGGATTCTTTCCTGATATCGTCCCACTGCAAGGTTCACCTGATAGTCAATGTTTGTTTCAATAAGAGTTTTCAGTTGAGCGGCCAGGCTTGTCGGTGCTTTTTCCTGTGAGTCGTGGAGTTCCTTGAATGGCGTGAACAGGTGGTGTAACTCTTGTTTTGTCGCATCTGGTAACTCCTCGGGGCGGATCAACAGGGATTGGATCGTGTCATTGCCACTGGTTGCTGTGATGAGGAGTATAGGGGTGTGGAGAACTCGTATGCCATAGTCTACAGAACCGAGAGCTGTGGTAAGTTGGTTGGCAATATTGCGGACTGCGTAAATACTATTGGAACCAGAAGGTAAGATGAGGTTGGGGGAAAGGGCTGGGTCGGAATCTGCCAGCCATGTGATGCGAGGGGCCAGATTTTTGACGCCACTATTGGAGAGTGGTCGTGGCGCTTCTGGCTCAAGGTTCGTTTGCAGGATTTCTTTAAGCACCTGGCTGGGAGGGGTGCCGACTCGATGCTTTGGGACTGGAGACATCTGTGCAAGTCCACACGGTATACATGAAAGAGAAAGGCAGCAGGCCAGGGCAAGAATACGAGTTATGGTCATGGTCATGTTCACGGTTAAAATTGTCTAACTTGATGATAAGTTACAAGATAATTTATCACTTCACCCAGGTTTGTCGCAAGCACGATGCCCATGCCTTAATGGAGAGAATCTTCCTTGAGTCTATAAAGATAACTGTGAAAATTATATCGGCATACTGATCCGATTCATTAATATTAGGTTTAAAAACAGTATGTTCTCTGAATAAATCTTTTGTTAAATAATTACGCGGTGTCTCCCTTGACAAAGAAATTAGCCATCCTTATTGTTGCTTGCAAGTGACGGGAAAGCCTGCTCTTAATAAGAATCTTTTCAATCGAGGCGGGGCTTTAGTCACTTTTCTTGTCGTCCTGTAGAGTTTTCATTCTTGACAGAATCGCGTTGTTTTATGTGGGAAAAATAGCGACACTTATTCTGGATGAATAGGATTGTACAAGCGAACTTGAGTTTTAACTAAATCAATAAGTAATAAATCTGTAAGGAGAAGCTGGTGGCTGAAAACGAGGATCAATTAGAAGAACAGAATATTGATGAGGCTGGTGTTGAAGCTCTTGATTCAGAAGTGGTTGAAGAGGAACCTCTGCCGGAGGTTGATGAGCTGACACAGCTCACTGCCGAGCGCGATGAACTCATGGATAAATATCTGCGACTTGCTGCTGAGTTTGAGAATTATAAAAAACGCATGGCCCGTGACCGGGTTACAGCGTTGAAATATGCTGAAGAAGGGTTGCTTAAAGAATTACTGCCTGCCATTGATAATCTTGAGAGAGCCATAGAGCAGGGAGAGAAAGATGATCCTGAAAGTGATCTTCTTGAGGGTGTTAAATTAACCCTGAAAGGGCTTATGACTGCTCTGGATAAATTTGAGGTCAAAGCTGGATCTTGCCTTGGTGAGACCTTTGACCCGAACATTCATGAGGCATTGGCTATGGATTTCAGTGCGGATTATGCTGAGAACCAGGTGATGATGGAGTTTGAGAAAGGCTATCATTATAAAGATAAACTAATCAGAGCCGCCAAGGTTGTTGTTTCCAAAGGAGAGAACCCTGAGAAGTAAGTGTGGCGGGTTTTATAAAATATTTAATTAAAGGAGTTTAGCCGTTATGGGTAAAACTATTGGTATCGATCTTGGAACAACAAATTCCTGTGTAGCGGTGATGGAGGGTGGCGAGCCCATCGTTATCACCAATGCTGAAGGAAATAGAACAACCCCTTCTGTGGTGGCTTTTTCTGATAGTGGCGAGCGTTTGCTCGGTCAGATTGCCCGCCGTCAGGCTGTAACCAACCCTGAGCGCACCATTTTTGCAATGAAGCGTCTCATTGGTCGTAATTTTAAGGATCCCGAAGTGCAGAAGTCCATAGAGATTTCTCCTTTTAAGATTGTTGACGGGGGGCATAGTGACCCGAAAATTGACGTGGCTGGCGAGCAGTATACCCCTGCAGAACTTTCGGCCATGGTGCTTGGTAAGATGAAGCAAACCGCGGAAGAGTATCTCGGCGAAGCGGTAACGGATGCGGTTATCACGGTTCCTGCCTATTTTAATGATAGTCAGCGTCAGGCTACAAAAGATGCGGGTAAGATCGCCGGTCTACATGTTTCGCGTATTATCAACGAGCCGACTGCGGCAGCACTCGCCTATGGCCTGGATAAGAAAGGTGAAGAAACCATCGTTGTCTATGACCTTGGTGGTGGTACGTTCGATGTGTCTATCCTTGAAATTGGTGACGGTGTCTTTGAAGTAAAGTCCACGAACGGCGATACCTTTCTCGGTGGTGAAGATTTTGACATGCGTATTGTTAATTGGCTTGCCGATGAGTTTAAACGTGACAATGGTATTGATCTTCGTAAAGATAAAATGGCACTTCAGCGTCTGAAAGAAGAGGGTGAGAAGGCGAAGAAAGAGCTTTCCTCTTCCATGGAGACCGAGATCAATCTGCCGTTTATCACTGCCGATGCCTCCGGTCCAAAACATCTGACCATCAAATTGTCCCGTGCGAAGCTTGAGAATCTGGTTGGCGATTTGATTGATCGCACTGAAAATCCTTGTAAGATGGCATTAAAAGATGCGGGG
>JBFFNY010000121.1:0-5757 GCA_041562955.1 Desulfurivibrionaceae bacterium
GTTAAAGATTCCCGTCATCAGGGGGCTGATCCGCAACCTTGAGACCACCCGCATCTTCCACACCCTCGAGGTGCTGGTGAGCAACGGCGTGCACCTGGTGACGGCCCTCAAGATCTCAAGCGGTGTGGTGGCGAACCGTCAGTACCGGGATCTCCTCCTGCAGGCCACCACCGCCCTCAAAGAAGGGCAGGCCGTGGCTCCGAAACTCCAGGGGGAACTCATTGATGATCTTGCGGTGGACCTCCTCGCCATGGGGGAGGAGTCGGGCCAGATCGGCAAGGTATGCGGACAGATTGCCACCCATTTTGAGGGGGAGCTGCGCAACTCGGTGAAGAACCTCATTGCCGTCATCGAGCCGGCATTCATTCTCATTATGGCGGCCGTGGTTGGAACCATTGTCCTGTCCATGCTCTCCGTAATCCTCTCCATGAATGATATTGTCTGATGCAGAGTAGATCCTTGAGCCAGCGCGGGTTTTCCCTGGTGGAACTCATGGCCATACTGGTCATTCTGTCCCTGGGCACTGCCCTGGCCCTGCCCGGCTTCAGCCGGTCCCTCCGCAAGGATACGTTTAAAAAGGATACCCATGAGGTCATGGCGCGCTTACGTGGTTTTAAGCTGCAGGCCGTATCCTCCGGTAAGGGGGTGACGATTGCCTATGCGGATCAGAACTTCATCGTTACGGTACAAGGGGAAGAGCCGATCCTGGCACCGCTCTCCATCCATGAGGGGGGGCGTCTGGAGCTGCAGCCGGAAGAGCTTTATTTCTCCCCCCAGGGGTGGGCCCGCCCCGCAACCCTGATCCTGCAACGGGAAAATTTGAGCCAGACCATTCTCCTTGATCCGCTCACCGGACGACCCTACCGGGCCGCGCGCAAGGGAGGGACTGCGGGATGAACCACCTCCAGACCCTTACCTGCAGCAGGATCCAGACGCAGCCTCACCAGCAGGGGTTCACCCTGCTTGAGGTAATGATTGCCACCCTCATCTTCAGCATGATCTCGGTGCTCATTTTTTCCATGCTGAACCGCTCCTTTGATTTCACGGCCAAGGGTGAAGAACGGGTGCTGCAGGTGGAGCGGCATTATGGCTTCATCAACCTTGTCAGGCGCCAGGTGCAGGGGGCCTGGTATGATCTGCAGCAGAAGGAGATGCAAATCAGGAATGTAACGGAAAATCAGTTCGCCCTGATCACCACCTCATCAATCATGTATGGACCGGCCACCTTGGTCATGGCCTTCTATGAGTTTGATCCGGGTGAGGCAACCCTCTATTACACGGAGCGCAGAGATTTTTACAACCCTGACTACCTGGACGAATTTCCTGATCGCGCCGGGATGATCCCCCTTTTGAAACCAGAGGGGTTGTTCTCCCTCCTCGCGGATCCGGATTCCGATTTTGTCACCCTCAGGTATGGAACGGAAACCTATGTCTTCCACCCCTTCTGCACGAAAGAATCACAGGAGTTCGACCTTGAAACCGCAAGTTAGTGAGCAGGGTTTTACCCTCATCGAGGTGCTGGCGGCCATGCTTCTCCTGTCCCTGGCCTATGTGGCTGTGATGGAGAGTTTTTCCTCGTCCCTGGCCCGGGTGAGCCGGCTTGATCGCCATTACAGACGGCTGCTGGAGGCGGAAGAGACAATCCTGGCCACACCGCTTTTCTTTGCCGGGATGGAAGGGGATGACACCACGGGCGAACTGTATCTCGAAGGGCAGCAGTATAAGCTCCTCAGGGTCAAACAGGAATCAGGCGCGGTGGAGACCCTCGTGCTCGTCAAAAACTGATGGCAAAGGACGCGCAGGGACATAACGATAACGGGTTTGCCCTGGTGGTGGTCCTGCTGGTCCTCCTCCTGGTCACCGCACTGGCTGCAGAACTGGTCTTTACGGTGCGGACAGGGGTGCAGGAAGGGGTACAGGTCAAACAACAGACGCTGAACCGGGGCCTGGCAAAGGCCGGGGTCAATCTGGCGTTGTTTCATCTGCTGGATCAACCCCTGGATTTTGCTGAAGATGGGCCATACATCCAGGGTACAACCCGTTCTGTCTATCTGGCAGCGGGCAAAGTCGAGTTTCAAATCGTCAATGAATCTGGTAAAATGGATCTCAGTCGCATCAACCGTCCCCTTCTCAGTCAATTTCTGCAACAGCAGGGGTATCGTCCCGATGAACAGGAAATCCTCATCGATTCGCTGGAGGACTGGATCGATACGGATGATCTGCACCGCTTAAACGGCGCGGAAGATGATTATTATGAGACGTTGACGGTCCCGTATAGATGCAAAAATGGACCATTCACCGATCCTGCGGAACTGCTGATGGTGCGGGGGGCTGAAAAACTGAACGGCAGGATGAATCCGGCGGATTTTTTTACGCTCCATAACCCCGGGGGACGGATTAATTTCAATGCCTTGACTCCAAGTCTGCTGCATACTCTGGTGAGTGGTGATGAGGAGCGCATTCAACAATATCGTGAACTGAAACAGGACGGTGTGCCGTTGCAGGCGGTTCATGCCCAACTAATCCTTGACGGGGACTACGGGATGTGGCAACCCTATCTTGTTTATTCTACAGGGAAAAATCGATATTACTCGGTTATAGCCACCGGGTTTGCCGGGGCTGGGGACATTGACGAAAAGAAGGAGAGCAGCGATACTGTTGTAAAGAATCCCGGCTGTCGGATACGGCTGTTGCTGGAGTTAAGAGGGAGCACGCTGCGCTACATACGTTGGAGTGAGGAAAGCATCGTTGAATAAGGGCATGGATCTCTTCATAGGTACAGGACGTTTCCTTCTTAGCGGGGTAAGAAAGGGTGGCTACACCCTTGACCTCGGCGCTACGTCTGGAGAATTTGCCCAGCAATTTTCAGCCTTTACCCGGCAAAATAAGGAGACGAAGCAGCGCCCCGTAACCATCTATATGGGTGACGACCTGCTCTTCTTCACCCGCATCACCTTACCGAAACAGACCCCGGATGTGGAAAAGGCCATTGCCCTGCAGCTGGATATGCTGTCACCCTTTGGAGAGGACTGTCTCTATGCCCGGGAGGTGGAGCATGGCAAAGAGACCATTGACGTCTCGCTCTATCTGGCTGACCGGCAGCTCATCCTGCCCGTCCTCGAGACACTCACCGGTCTGGGGTGGCGCATCACTGGCCTGTACCCCGAGAGCCAGCGGGGATTGAACAAGGAAAATCGCAAAAAAACATGGGGCTTACTCAGCTCGGGTCTCTTTCATAAGCTGACCATTTTCAAGGCAGGCCATGTCCGTGATCGCCTGCAGCTCTCCGGCGAATTTGATCTGCAGACCATAAAGAAAACCTATGACCTTGAAGAGGTGCAGGATATTGCTGACATCGTATCTTTTCCCTCACCACCGGTATCGGGCCTGTGTTTTAATCTTCTGCCCGGTTCCTTTCGGCGGACCGATTATTCCAAGTGGCTCCTCTATGGTCTCGTGGGGCTCAATTGCATCTTTGCGCTGGCCTGGCTGAGCATGACCTTTCTGAGTCTGCAGACCCGGATTACTGCCGTTGAAACCAGGCTGCAGGCCCTGACGCCCCAGTTGCAGGAAGTCAAGAAACTTAAAAAACAGGAGGGGCGCCAGGCGGAAATTCTCAAAGGTTATGCCAGTATCGGCACGAATAAGGATCTGCTCCTCCTCCTCGATACCCTGACCCGTGAGTTGCCCAAATCAAGCTATCTTGATCAGCTCAGGCTGGACAAGAAGACCGGGGCCATCCACCTCCAGGGGTACACCACAGATCTCGGCATCCTGACCGAAAGCCTGCAGGAGATCGGCAATGCCACCCTCGAATCCACCCTCAAGCGGAAAGGGCAGACCTATTTTCAGATCGAGGTCTTGCCGAAATGATGCATCTCATCCCGGGTCAATATCGGAACCAGAAAACAGTTCTTCTTCTTGCCGCAGCCGTGCTGGGCCTTGTAATGTGTGTCGTCTTTCTCCTCAATACCTATAATGCTATGCAGGTGGAGCTTGAAGAACTCGAGCAGCAGCTTTTCGTGAGCCAGAAGCAGCTCGGCAAGTTAAGCGGCCTGCAGCAGGAGATCAGGCAGCAGAAACAACAGATTACCCGTTTTGACCGCGCCATGCTCAAGGGTGAAAGTCAGGATGCGATTCTCTCCATGATGCAGATCCAGGTGCAGTCGATGCTCGCGGGAGCCGGTCTTGAGCCTGAATCACTGCGGCCTGTTGCCTCCCGTGAAACAGGCGGGGCAGCCATTCAGCCCGTGGTCCTGAAACTCCGGCTGAGCGGTACCATTGAACAGTTTAAACTCTTTATCGCCGCCATCTATGGGGCGGATTCCTTTTTTCAAATTGAAGGGCTCAATATAAAGCCTTTTAAGCTGGATCAATTAAAGATATACATGGACCTTACGGGGTATTATCAGATCGCTTCAGCAGCTGGACGTACGGCGACGGGGGGGGAATAATGTTGAGACAACGTATCTTAATCATCGTCCTCGCCGGATTATTGCCGCTGTGGGCATGGGGGATCAATGCCCAGTTCTCCGGGGAGGATGAGATGCCGCCCCAAAAAACAAAGCCGGTCAAGCCAGTGATGCCGCAGAAGCCAATCCAACTGTTTCTCAACCCCGTAATGCAACAACCCTTACCCGATTTGAACCAGGGGTATCTGTTTAACAGTGAGCGTTTCCTCAAGACCGCAGATGGATCCGACGACTTCATGGACTCCAATAGTGAAACCATCAATATGGAGACCCTGCAGTATGATGGTTCAGTGATTGTTGGCGAAACACGCAAGGCCCTGGTGTCGTTTGCTCTCGGCAGGCCAAGTCCGCCCGCTAAAAACGTAAAAACGCGTTCCGCGGGCCGGGAGAAATCGCCGGGTGCTAAACGAAGCACAAAAATAATTACCGTGGGGGATATGGTTGCAGGGTATACGGTCAGCCGTGTTGAGCCGTTGGTGCTGACCTTCACCCGCGGGGGCCATGAGGTGAAGAAGGAGTTGTTTGGCACGGAAAAAGAGCGGCCCCAACCCCCGGTGGTGGTCAAGGACAAGGTTGTTCCGTCCCAGGGGAAAACGCCGCAGAAGATTCGCCCGCAAAGGGTCCCGAGGAGGTCTGCAGCCCAAACGGCCAGACCTCAGCCGCCGCAGGACAGGTAGGTATACATAGCATCAACCGCGAACTTGAAAGAGTGATATTGTATGAATAAAGCAAATTTACAGCATAAGATGCTCAGGCTGGGGCTCTTGCTCTGCACCGGTATTCTCTTATCCATACAGGGGTGTACTCCCCTGAGCCAACATGAGATGCCCACCACCCGGGATATTGATCTTGATGATATTCGTTCACGGATTCACAAGACACCCCGAAGCGCTGTCTTGCTCGAGCAGGAGATGGGGATGGATGACGAGCGGCAAAGTGCTGTTGCTGGGGCTAGGTTTACCGGGGACGGCACCAACCAGCAACTCCTGAAGATCATGGAGCAGACCTCCAGTCCAAAACCAGAGGCCGCGGATGGCGGACAAAAAGGTGCAGGCATCACCTTAAACTTTGACAATGCCGATATCTATGAGGTGATCCATGTTATCGGCGATCTGCTGGGGCTCAATTATATTATTGACCCAGGGGTGAAGGGAGTGGTCAACATCCGTTCCTCCCGGGAGATTCCAGTTGATCAGCTTCATGACGTATTCTTGAACATTCTCCACATCAACGGCCTTGATCTGCGTGATGAAGGGGTTCATAGTTATATCTTTGCAAGCCAGAA
>JBFFNY010000122.1:0-5753 GCA_041562955.1 Desulfurivibrionaceae bacterium
AGACTGAAAGAAATTGCCGGCCGGCGTTACCCGATGATCTACTTCTTTTATATTACCAACGGACCCTTTTTAATGCTGATGGGATACTATCTCTTTCAATATAACCGCTGAAATCAGGGTTGGGGATAGTGTTCAAGCAACGTATAAATGACGGTGTTGGCGACAGCCAGCCCGAAGATCCCGGTGAGGGTCGGTAAGCTGCCCAGGGTATGACGCTGGCGTCCCCTGAACTGCCGTTGATCATCAGCTTCATCACGGTCGTTTAAATCCTGCTGATATTCAAACAGGACATCCTCTTGAGAATAGACCGCGGTTATCCCCTCCCCCACATCCCGCCGGCGCAGCTTCTTGCGCAACTGTTTTGCCAAGGGGCATTTCGTCGTCGCCATAAGATCAGCAACACGAATCCTGGTCGGATCCGTTCGAAGTGCAGCGCCCATTGACGATACCGTCGGCAAGTTCAACCTATAGGCTTTTTCGAGCAATGATAATTTAGGGCTCAAAGAGTCAATGGCATCAACAAGAATATCCGTTGAATAGCCCAATAGCTCATCCACCGTATCTTTACATATGAATTCAGGGTATAGGTCAACAATGCATTCCGGATTAATATCAAGAACACGGGCTCGGGCAACCTCGACCTTCTTCTTACCTATCGTGGAGTCCAGGGCCAGAATCTGACGATTTATATTTGAACAGGAAATGATATCAAAATCAATGAGCCTGAAATGCGCGATACCGGCTCGAGCTAAACCCTCAAGGGCATAACCACCCACAGCACCAACCCCTGCTATCGTGACGGTGCGCTGCCGCAGCCACTGGGCTTTTTTTTCACCTAAAAGCAGCTCCGTTCGTGAATATTTTGTTTCCATGGGATGACAACCTGTTCTTTTTAGTTTTAATTATACGTGATACAAGAAGTTTCCCAGCTCCAATCACCTTTTGCCGACATGACATAGATTCTATTATGGAAATTACACTCGCACATCTCCTCTTCCTTTTGGCCGGCTTCCTCATCGGTGGAACAATCATGGTTCTTGTGACCCTGCAGCGTCAGGGAAAGAAACACATGACACTCACCAGTGAACTCAATATCCTCAAGGAACAATTCAGTCAAACCAAGATTGATAGTGAAAAATCAGAGAACGAAAACTCAGAACTCAAGCAGCTGCAGTCGCAACTTGAGGAGGAGCTCAACGATGTTAAACGTCAACTCGCCGTGAACAACCAGGAGATCCTCGAGCTTGGCCAATATAAAACAGAAGTGACTGAAAGTCGTGAAAAAATAATCACCTTATCAAACTCACGCAGCGAGATGGAAGAAAAGCTGAAGCAGCTCAGCGAGACCCGACAAACACTCATAGAAAAAGAACGCCTTATTGACTCCTTGCGCAACGACAACAAGGTGCAAACCAGTAAATGTGCCCAGCTGCAAGAAAAAATACATCATTATGAAGAGCTTGAAGAGGAGCTGGGGCGACTTCAACATGAGTTTTCACAATGCCAGGCGCTGTCCAGTACACGTCAGGCTGAAATTGCCAAACTTTCTACACTGCTGCAGAATGAACGGGATAGTTCAATTGAAAAACTTGATCTGCTGAATCAGGCCAAAGAGGAAATGTCCAACCGGTTTAAAACGGTCGCTCAAGAAATATTTGAGGAAAAAGGTGCAAAATTCAACACCAATCAGGAAAAACAGCTCGGCACCATCCTGGACCCGTTAAAAGAACAGATCACCACCTTCCAGAAACGCATCAATGATATCCATCACACGTCAAGTAAAGACCAGGCCTCCCTGCGTCAGGAACTTGAAACCTTACGCCGTTCAAATTTTGACCTCAACAAAGAGGCAAAGAACCTCAGCCAGGCCTTGAAGGGTGATAAAAAAGTTCAGGGTAACTGGGGTGAAATGATCCTGGAGAAGGTCCTTGAGCAATCAGGCCTACGAAAGGGAATTGAATATGAAACGCAGTCAGGCCACCGGGATGACGATAATAAACTCTTAAAACCCGATGTTATTGTCCATCTGCCCGAAGGCCGTGATGTCGTGATTGACTCCAAGGTCTCCTTGATTGCCTATGAGAAATCATGCGGCATCGACGATGAGGTGAAAAAACAACAGGCCCTGGATGCCCATGTCCTTGCCGTACGCACCCATATCAACCTGCTGTCAAACAAGGATTACGGCAACCTACCCGGCCTTAAATCACCTGATTTCGTCCTCATGTTTATGCCGATTGAGCCTGCCTTTATGGCGGCCTTTCAGGCTGATGACAGTCTATTCAACTACGGTTTTGAAAAAAGGATCATTGTTGTCACCCCCACCACTCTCCTTGCCACCCTGCGAACCATTGAAAACATCTGGCGTTTTGAACGGCAAAACCAGAACACAAAAGCTATTGCAAGTCTCGCCAGTAAGGTCTATGACAAACTTCGTCTCTTTCTTGAAGACATGGACAAACTTGGCAAACAGCTCAGCACAGCAACTGGAACGTATGATAATGCCATAAAACGTTTGTCACAGGGGCAGGGAAACCTGCTCAGCCAGGCAGAGAAATTCGTTGAACTGGGCGTTAAGGTCAAAAAAGAATTGCCCAAAAGCATGCTTGAAATTTCCTATCTCGATAAAGAATAAGAGTACCAGACTTTTAAGATTTCACATCCAACTCATGTTGTACAAAAATGGTCGCCACGCTCATGAATCTCTCGTCAATCAGTCAGGATATTGCACACTTTCTCAAAGAAGATATCGGCACGGGCGATGTCACAAGCCAGGCTATATTTTCACCCACAGAACTGGGGACAGCCTACTTCATTGCCAAAGACTCCTTCATCTGTGCTGGAATGGACATTGCCGCTTCCGTGTTCAAACATTTAATTCCTGACCTCGTTTACACCTGTATCGAAGATGGCAGAAAAGTCGCCCCAGGTGACATTCTCTTTGAGTGTCAAGGTCCGGTACTGCTACTGTTGCAGGGGGAACGGGTGGCCTTAAACCTTGTCCAACGCCTGTGCGGCATCGCAACCCTGACCGACCTTTTCACCCAGGAGGTTCAAGATTATCCAGTGAAAATCGTCGACACGAGAAAAACAACTCCGGGGTTGCGGATACTTGAAAAATACGCGGTCCGAGTCGGCGGCGGATACAATCATCGCTTCAACCTCTCTGACGGGGTTCTTATCAAGGATAATCATATTAAGGCCTGCGGCTCGATTGCCAAAGCAGTGAGCAAGGTTCGTAACGGGGTACCCCACACCCTGCGTATCGAAGTGGAAGCTGAGAACCTGCATGAAGTTCAGGAATGCCTCGACGCGCACGTTGACATTATCATGCTGGATAATATGACCACGGAGATGATGTCAGAGGCAGTACAGCTCATTGGCGGCAGATCCCTGGTGGAGGCATCCGGAGGCGTACGCCTTGAAACGATTCGTGATTTTGCCAAAACGGGTGTGGACCTCATTTCAATCGGCGCCCTGACCCACTCAGCAAAGGCGTGCGATATATCCATGGGTTTCAGATAAATGTACCCTTCCTCATGGGTGGAGGAAGGAATCTCTTATATTAACGAGCTATTAGATCATAAAAGTTTTGATATTTTGGTTATTTATACTACAATAGACGTGATAAATTGGCATAGGGGGCTTGGTCAATTTAGATAATCCTTCAACTCATTTGCAGAAACCCTAGAAAGGAAGAGGTAAGTTTATGAAATCACGATTTTTTACAATTGTGAAACCTTTGTTGTTTTTACTCGTTGCATCCCTACTTTGCGGGCTGCCGGCCACAGCATTTTCCTCAGGATACAATTCAGATGAGTTAACGACCCGGATCAAGAGTGGCGGTTATCTCCAGAAAACGGATAATCTGATGATTATTTTGGACGGCACAGGCGAACAGGGCTGGCTTGGCAGAGAAACTGAGCAAGTACAGATAGGCAGGGCCTTAATTCAAAATATCGGGGCCACGATCCCCAATATCCCCCACCGCCGCATGCTCCGGGTTTTCGGACCTACAGCCGACAGTTTCCAAGAAGACTTCTCAACTATTTTTGGTCTCTACCATACCTCTGCCAGAGACTACACGCCCATTATTGCAACAAAAACCCATGCCATAAGTGACAACGACCCCCTTGAGTTGACCTTTTTCTCAGCTATCAGCGATCTGAAGAAAATTGAGGGGACCCATGCAATTATTCTTATTAGCCGCGCGGATCGCTATTCTAAGGCTGCCATTGCGCAATCAGCCTACCTCAAGAAGGCCTTTGGCGATTCTATCTGTTATTATCCGATCTATCTTGGCACGACCCCTAAATCAGAAGCAAAAATGCAGCAGTTTGCACGCATTGGCGGGTGCGGACGTATTTCAACCTATGCTGACGTCGATACCCCTGAAGAATTGACTAATTTTGTCGAATCCGTCTTCTTTGCCAAGAAAAAGAGTTACAAACCCGCTCAACCCGTTATTCCGGTTGTTGAGGAACCAGTGTTTCCTGAAGCGGATGTTGCTGTAACCGTGATGCCTGCTGTTATTGAGGATCCGTACGAACCTGAACTCATCGCTGATATTATTGAAGAAACACCCGAACCAGAAATCTCGACCGGAAGCGACGTCATTATCCTTGAGCGTCAGCTCCCACACGATAAAGTTGTAACCATCGAGCTTCATGTTGAATTTGATTTGAATAAAGCCACAGTTAAGGATGAATTCAAGACCGATATCCAAAAAGTTGCTGACTTCATGATTCAATATCCTGAGACAGAAGTACTTCTTGAAGGGCATACCTGTTCTCTCGGCAGTGATAAACACAACATGATTCTGTCTAAAAAACGCGCTGAAGCGGTACAAAATGCCCTGAATACCGACTTTGCCATTGCAGCGGAGCGCATCAAAACCCGGGGTGCTGGTGAATCTGAACCTATCGCCGACAACACGACAGAAGAAGGGAGAGTTCGCAATAGAAGAGTTATGGCTGTCATCTCTACAATTGTGACGGACTTCATTATTATCGAGCAGGAAATTTCCAAGGAAGAATTCTTAAGAGACGATTTTGTTCTTCCACCAATTGAACAGTCGATACAAGAACAAATTCAAGTTTCCCCTGAACCTGAAGGTCAGATGAGTGAACCTACAGTCACAGAAGACGTAACTCAGATTGAAGAGTTCGTTTTTGAGGAAACTCCCGAAGAGAACGGTGCCCCAGTAACAATGACCACGCCCGACACCGATATGGTGCCGGACCAGGTGCTGGAATTCGAGGTAACTGAAGACGATGGTGCCGCTGTCACCTCAACCACCATCATCGAAGACATTGAACCAGCTCCTGCCAATGGTGAAGATGTCGTGGTCACTGAAGGCGAAGCCGCTTTCGATGAAACAGAAGAGAAACCTCTGACCGTCACGACTGACAACTAAGAGCCAGAGGTCGTAATAAAAAAAGGGGCTGTACTCCATTGGAGTACAGCCCCTTTTTTATTGAATACAGTTGCAGACTATTTTCGAAAATGATTCACAACAGAATCCACCATGGCGGCAATGGTATAGGTCTCCGGCTGAACATCAACATGTAACCCAAAGCCAAGAATGGTCTTAGCCGTTACCGGGCCAATTGCCGCGATTTTAACATTCTTGAGCAGCTCTTGCAGTTCCTGATTATCAGCAACATTCAACATACTTACGAAATTAACAACCGTTGAAGAGCTGGTAAACGTCACCATATCAACCTCACCGTTCTTAATTTCTTCACGCAGGA
>JBFFNY010000123.1:0-5748 GCA_041562955.1 Desulfurivibrionaceae bacterium
ACCTCCATGGCCTCAATAAATTTATACCCGTCCCACTCCGGCATAACAATATCCGTGAGAAAAACATCGTAATGATGGGATGTGGCAAGGAGAAACCCCTGTCTGCCATTGTCAGCAACATCGACATCATGACCTTTTTTTTCAAGCTGACGCTGGAGCTGCAGAGAAATGGTCTTTGAATCCTCAATAATGAGAATACGCATGGGCTTACCCCTGTAATGGTGTATTTTTTTTTAGACAGCAACAACGAATGTCTAAAAAGAATACAAAACTGAGGGGTTGAAAAGAAAGAAAAGAATCCTACAGGGAGAAAAGTGGACTACATTTCCATTTGTACAATCAGAAATGACCTAAAGCGGACCAGAGCACGCCCGCTACGATTGCAGAGCCGATGACACCGGCAACATTGGGCGCCATGGCATGCATGAGAAGAAAATTAGAAGGATCCTCTTTTTGACCCATGGCATGAACAACACGGGCCGAATCAGGCACGGCAGAAACACCTGCGGCACCGATCAGGGGATTGATCTTATCCTTTAAAAAGAGGTTCATGAATTTTGCGAACAATACGCCGCCTCCTGTCGCAATAACGAAGGAGAGCGCGCCAAGTCCAAAGATCATAATGGATTGCGGGGTCAGGAACACCTGGGCCTGGGTCGAGGCACCAACCGTAAGGCCGAGAAGAATGGTGACAATATCGATCATGGCATTCCGGGCAGAATTCGCCAGACGTTCCGTGACCGTGGA
The DNA here is from genome assembly GCA_041562955.1 of Desulfurivibrionaceae bacterium. Taxonomy (GTDB): domain Bacteria; phylum Desulfobacterota; class Desulfobulbia; order Desulfobulbales; family SURF-16; genus JAJRUT01. The sequence goes on from JBFFNY010000123.1 coordinate 748, forward strand.
TTCTTTCAGGAGATTACCAAAAAACAACATGCCGAGCAGGGTCATGGAACCGGGTGCCAACAGGGCACAAATCAGAAACGCCACAATGGGGAAGATAATCTTTTCACGCCGGGAAACCGTCCGCGGCGGTTTCATGTGGATCAAACGCTCCTTTCTGGTGGTCAGGAGTTTCATGATGGGGGGCTGAATAACCGGCACCAGGGCCATGTAGGAATAAGCGGCAATGGCAATGGGGCCAAGCAGCTCAGGGGCGATCATCGACGCCAGAAAAATGGCGGTTGGGCCGTCAGCACCGCCGATAATACCAATGGCTCCGGCCTGCTGGGTGGTAAAACCCAGGACGATGGCCCCCATAAAGGTGAGAAAAACACCAATCTGGGCGGCAGCACCGAGCAGAATAAGCTTCGGGTTGGACAACATGGTGGAAAAATCAGTCATGGCGCCAATACCGAGAAAGATCAGTGGCGGATAGATCCCCTTGGAGACTCCCTGGTACAAGAAAAACAGGACTGAATTATCATCATAGACACTAAGGGGCATCCCAGCAATGGGTGGAATATTTCCCAGAAGGATACCAAAGCCAATGGGAACCAGGAGGAGCGGCTCATAATCCTTGACAATGCCAAGGGTGATAAAGACGAGACCGACAGCAATCATCAGTGCGTTTCCAAAACCCATATGGGCAAACCCTGAATTAGAGAAAAAATTCGTTATTTCCACGGGTTACCCTATCTCAATCATATTCTGGCCATGGGTTACGGCATCACCTTCACTCACCAGAATCTTTTTCACGACCCCGGGACCATCAGCCGTGATGGCATTTTCAAGCTTCATGGCCTCCAGCACGAGAAGTTTCTGTCCGGCAAGCACCTTGTCCCCCTCACTCACACAGAGTTCAACGATATGACCCGGAATAGGAGAGACAATCATCCCCGCTTTTGCCAGCGTCAGTTCCGTGGCAGAAGGAGCGGCTGAACCCGTGCCTCCGGAAGAGGAAGGACTGAAAGACGTCCGGACCGGAAGCGTCGCCTGGGATGCGGAGACACGAAGATTTTTAATCCCATGGATCGCAACCACATGGGTCTCCCCATTCACCTCAGCCACCACCTCTTCATCGGTGACGGAGGTAATGGTCACGGTATAGTCATTGCCGTTTATGGCCAAATTGTATTCACGCATAATTTTTCAGATCAATATTCTACGGGTTGTACTGGATCAATGAAAGTGACTCATCTTCGTTGCAGACGATTCACTCCAGCCTGATTGCGAACGGCCAGGCCATGCACCCTGCCTGTAATTTTCCATGGAGAATCAAGATCACCATGACTTTTCCATGTTATTTTTTCATTTTCTTCAGGGAAATCTCGACTTAAATGAAAAGCGATCGCTATGGCGAGAAGCACTTCCTGCTCTGAGCAGCAGGATGAGGAAACGGTTGCAGGACATCCGGCCTTTTTCCTCTTTTTCAATTTTGCCGGCAGCGCAAGCAGGCGCGGCAGCAGAGCAATATATAAACTGATGAAGATCAGCCCGCCAAAGACCATGGCCATGCCAAAGGCACTGAACACGATCGCATCAAACTCAGGGGTTACGAGATTGGCAAAGCTTATCTGCTCAAGAGAAAAAGTCATAATTACAGTGGAATATTCCCATGCTTCTTCATCGGATTGGAATCGCGTTTATTTTTCAGCATTTCGAGGGCCTTGATAATCCGAAACCTGGTACGGGCGGGCTCAATAATATCATCAATGTAACCACGCTGGGCCGCCACATAGGGATTCGCCATGGTCTCGTTATACTCCACTTCTTTATCCAGAAGAAACTGTTCAGGATCAGCTGTATTCTCGGCCTCCCTTGAATAGAGAACGCCCACCGCACCCTTACTGCCCATCACCGCTATCTCAGCTGTGGGCCAGGCATAATTGATATCACCGCGCAGATGTTTTGAACTCATGACACAATAGGCGCCGCCGTAAGCCTTTCTTGTCACCACTGTAATTTTAGGAACCGTGGCTTCAGCATAGGCGTAGAGCATTTTTGCACCATGCCGGATAATACCGCCGTATTCCTGATTGATTCCGGGCAGAAAACCCGGGACATCAACAAAGGTGACCACCGGGATATTGAAACAATCGCAAAAGCGGACGAACCGCGCCCCTTTAACCGATGAATTGATATCAAGGACACCGGAAAGATAATTGGGCTGATTCGCCACAATACCGACGGGATGGCCGTTATACCGGCCAAAGCCGACAATAATATTAGGGGCAAAACGCTCCTTAATCTCAAAGAAATCACCATCATCGACGGTATGCAGAATAATCTGCTTCATGTCATAGGCTTCATTGGGATTTTCAGGAATGATCTGATTCAGCAGCGGCTCGACATGATCCGGGGCATGATCCGCCATCTGCACCGGGGCATTTTCAACATTATTGGCGGGCAGAAAGGAGAGGAGCTTCTTAATGTAGGCGATGGCATCAGGGCCGGAATCTGCAGCATAATCAGCAACGCCGCTGGTGCCGGCATGCATCGCCGCACCGCCAAGTTCCTCAACCGTCACATCCTCATGGGTTACGGCCTTGACCACCTTCGGACCGGTGAGAAACATGTATGAATTTTCTTTCACCATGACGATGAAATCGGTCAGGGCGGGTGAATAGACCGAGCCGCCGGCACAGGGACCGAATATGGCTGAGATCTGCGGAATCACACCGCTTGCCATCACATTGCGCTGAAAGATCTCCGAATAACCGGCCAACGCTTCAATGCCCTCTTGAATACGTGCTCCGCCCGAATCATTCAGACTGATGACAGGGGCCCCGTTCTTCACCGCAAAGTCCATCACCTTGCATATCTTTTCCGCATGGGTCTCGGACAGGGAACCGCCGAGCACCGTGAAATCCTGGGCATACACATACACCAGACGGCCATCCACGGTACCATACCCAGTGACAACACCGTCACCGAGAAAGGATTTTTCCTCCATGCCGAACTGTTTGCAGCGATGGGTCTTGAACATGTCGAACTCTTCAAAAGAGCCTTCATCCAGAAGCATGGCGATTCGTTCCCGCGCGGTAAAACGCCCGGTGGCATGGAGCTTATCGATCCGCTCCTGCCCACCGCCCAGACGAGCCTGTGCACGTTTAGCCATGAGATCATCAAGTTGTTCCCGGGTTTGCGACATAGTCTATCCTTCAATAACGATTATACTACTCTGTTGGCACTGCACAGAATTCAGTCAATATCCCATGGGAGGACTTGGGATGCAGAAAGGCCACCTGCTTGCCCCCTGCCCCTGTAAATGGAACTTCATGAATTAATGTACAGCCCTTGGCGCCGGCCTGGGCCAGCTGTGCTTCGATATTATCTGTTTTATAGGCGATATGATGAAACCCCTCGCCCTTTTTTTCGAGAAACTGAGCCAGAGGACTTGCCGGATCCGTGGGCTCCAGTAACTCCAAGTGGACCTCACCCAGGGTGAAAAAAGCAGTTCTGACCTGCTGACTGGCGACGACCTCTTCCTTCGTACAGACAAGACCCAGGATCTCTTCATAAAACGTGCGGGCAACTGTGATGGAGTGCACCGCAATACCGATATGATCAATTTTTTGTAACATGCAAAAGCCTTATAGACGATTTTGTAAAATGGTGCAATCCAGTTCAGTTGCAGCCGGGGGTCGTAAATGGCAGCAAACCCGGCTGAAACGTGTACCAAAGTAGTACTGCAGAGATCAGAAGAGAAGAGCCTAGCGGTCCCGATATTCACCAAAGACCGTGCGCAGCACATCACAAATCTCACCGAGGGAGGCATACGCACGCACGCACTTCAGGACGGGTTCCATGAGTTCGCTGTCGCTACGCGCAACCATTTCAAGGCGCTGAAGGGACTCCTGCACCTTGGCGTTGTCGCGTCTCTGTTTCACATGCTGCAGACTGGCAACCTGATCTTGTTCAACCTCCGGTTTGACCCGCAACATGGGCGGCGTGACCTCCTCATCCACCTGAAACCTATTCACCCCGACAATAACCCGCTGGCCGGTTTCAATCTCCTGTTGATAGGCATAGGCTGATTTTTCAATCTGCCGGCCGATAAACCCATCCTCAATACAGCTCACCACACCGCCATTGTTTTCAATCTTATCCAGAAGCTCGACCACCTCTGATTCAATACGATCGGTGAGCTGTTCGATAAAATAGGACCCGGCCAGAGGATCCACGGTAGCGGCCACCCCTGACTCATGGGCAATGACCTGCTGGGTGCGCAAGGCGGTACGCACCGACGTTTCTGTGGGGAGGGACAGGGCCTCATCACGGGAATTGGTATGCAGGGACTGGGTTCCGCCCAACACCGCGGACAGGGCCTGCAGGGTGACACGGACAATATTATTATCAATCTGCTGGGCCGTCAGGGTGTTGCCTGCGGTCTGGGTATGAAAACGGAGCATCCAGCTGGAGGGCTGTTTAGCGCCGAACCGGTTGCGCATGATGTTTGCCCAGAGGCGCCGCGCCGCCCTGAATTTTGCTATTTCTTCCAGGAAATCGGATGAGGCGTTAAAGAAAAAGGCGAGTCTCCTGGCAAAATGATCCAGCTCGAGCCCTGCATCCAGCGCCGTTTGCACGTAGGTGATGCCGTTCGCCAGGGTGAAGGCGATTTCCTGGGCTGCGGTGGAGCCCGCCTCGCGGATATGATACCCCGAGATTGAAATGGTATTGAAGAGCGGCGTATGTTGTCCGCACCACCTGAAGATATCCGTAATCAGACGCAGACTGGGCTGGGGTGGATAGATATAGGTTCCCCGGGCCACATACTCCTTGAGGATATCGTTTTGAATCGTGCCCTTGAGCCGGGAGGCATCTACCCCCTGCTTTTCTGCCACCACCACATACATGGCCAGCAGGACGATGGCCGGGGCGTTAATGGTCATGGAGGTTGAAACCTTATCCAGGGGAATCCGGTCAAAGAGAATCTCCATGTCAGCCAGGGTGTCGATGGCCACC
>JBFFNY010000124.1:0-5729 GCA_041562955.1 Desulfurivibrionaceae bacterium
CCATGCCTGCTGAAATTCTTGCACCTCCTCCGCCGTCAACACCCGTGTCCGCCACTGGCGCTGGTTCTGGGAAAAGATCTGCAACGCGGTGCCGTTAATGGAACCAATACGTTCAATGGCCTTATGCAGGCCACCGGTTATGGACTCGTGGGCTCCCAGAAACATGCTCAACACCACCAAAAAGGGTTAACAATTTACACACGCTCCAAGCTCACATTCATGAGCGTAACGCATCCGCACCTTTTACCACAGGTTCGCCGGCAAGCGAAGCACGGAGTATGACGCGCCAGCGTCTTGTGCCAAAAAATGACGGGGGTGTGCCCCAGGAGAGTCGATGGAAGTCCTGCGGCCACGCATTGAAACGATATGGCGCAATAATGGGGAGGACGTGCAGAAAAAGACAAGACAGGTCGGCCAGAAGCGCAACGGCTTTTTCATCGGCCCGGGCAGGGAACCTGACTGTTTCGTCCCTCCCTGTCGTCCCGGTCCGGCCCCCTTTTCACGAAAACGAGAACACCCGTTCCTTCTGGAAGCTTATTCTCCTATCTGCACCAGACCACCCTGGTGAACCGTCCCCTTTTTAACCGTAAAATTATCCATGAGACTCTTCAGATAGAGTGCCTGACTGGAGAGCTGCTGGGTTGCGGCTGCACCTTCTTCGGCACAGGCCATATTCTGCTGGGTTACCTGATCAATCTGATCAAGCCCCTCCGTCACCTGTGTAATACCCTCCGCCTGTTCATGCGATGCCTTGGCAATATCAGCAATCAGGTCTGTGACCTTATTGACGGCGTCAACGATCAGATCCAGAGATTTCGCGGTCTGCTGCGCCAGTTCTGCCCCGGATTTCGTTTTTTGCACGGACCCTTCGATGAGTTCTGCTGTTTCTTTCGCCGCCTTGGCGCTCCTCCCGGCCAAATTCCGGACCTCTTCCGCAACCACGGCAAATCCTTTACCATGTCTTCCTGCCCGAGCCGCCTCAACCGCCGCATTCAAGGCCAGTAAATTCGTCTGGAAGGCTATTTCGTCAATGACCTTGATAATTTGAGAAATATTTTGGCTTGAGTCATCGATTTCTCCCATGGCAACCACCATGTTCTGCATCTGCTTATTGCCGACCTCTGCCGTGTCTCGGCTTTCTCGTGCCAGGGTACTTGCCAGAGTGGCATTCTTGGCATTGTTTTGCGTCTGCGCGGCCATTTCAGTCATGGAGGCACTAATCTGCTCCAATGCCGCAGCCTGCTCTGTGGCACCTTGCGACAAGGCCTCACTGGCGTTCGAAACTTCATTTGAACCAATGGAAATCTGGTCGGTGGAGGCTAGGGCTTGACCCACCATTCTATTCAGGTCATCGATGGTCTTTTTTAAAGCGTTGCCGAGGATGTCCCGATCATCTTTTGGCGTTACGTCAAAGGTCAGATCACCATCCGCCAGTTTCTGCAACCCAAACACCACCTCATGTTCCAGATTGTCCGCAAAATCGTCCATAGCATTGGCCATCTGACCAATCTCATCCGCGTTGTGCATTGCCAACCGTGCGACCTGATGGCCTTTCTCCATTTCCTGTATCATCTTGACAACTTTATGAATGGGCTTAACAATTCTACTTGAGATCATGAGCCAACAGAGGTACGTGACGATTACCGACAAAAAAACACCTGAAATCAAAAGATTCCGCAAAAAACCGATTTTCCGTTGGGCGAACTGCTCATATAACCCAACCGCCTTATTCATTTCTTTGAGTAAGGGAATATTGGAACTTAAAAGATTGCCAATAGCTTCCTTAAATTCCTTGTCGCTGCCGTCCTTCTGCAACACAACTTGAATATTGGGAGAAAACTTTTCCCAGAGGCTGTTGACAATCTCCATTTGGCTCAACACGGTCTTATCTGTAGTCGGCGGCAAACCCATTGCAGCATCGCCCTTCAGCAACCCCTGATGGGATTTCTGAAAAAGCTGATATGTCTTTGCCAGCGCCTGGCGGTTGGCTTCTACATCTAAATTCCCACTAATCGACAAGACCTCCTTGGTCATTTTCTGAGACAACATCCGTTGCCGTCCGGCAATGTTGATGATGACAGCATCTGCCCCCTGGTTTTTCAAGATTATGAGCGAAGACACCACTATGCCGATTGTCGTTAATGTAATCAGAGAAATAACCAGCATAATTTGGGCGTGAATCCCTATACCATTCTTTACCGGAACAACTTTTTTGCCAGATTCATTTTTCATTGTACCACTCCAAAGCTCTGTCCATTTTTTCACAACCTCAAATCAATGTCTCAAAGTACAGTGAGATCCAGCTGAAAAGGACCAACACCGTGAAACCTATTCCTTTTATAGATCGTTGCCAAAAGCAACAACCGTTCCTTACAACAATTCAGTCTAGCCATTGTCTGAATCAGAAGTGAAGCACTATTCTCTCAACACAGGGACAAATCTGCCGTACTGGGTGAGCTCACGGGCGGGTTGCAACCACGCCTACCCCTTGATCACCGCCAGGGGACGCAGTTCCACCACAACATCCACGAGATCGAGCTGATTATCAATAACCTGATCGATGTCCTTGTAGGCTCCGGCGGCCTCATCCAGATCCCGTTTAGAGCGCAGACCATGGATAATCCCCTGCTCATCCAGTTTTTTCTGCTCCTGAGCCAGGTCCAGTTGACGCTGGGCCATCTTGCGCCCCATGCGGCGCCCGGCCCCGTGGGAGCAGGACTGGAAACTATCAGCATTGCCCCGGCCCCGCACCAGATAACTGGGGCTGCCCTGGGAGCCGGGGATGATCCCCATCTCTCCAGGACCGGCCCGGGTTGCCCCCTTGCGGTGCACCATGAGATCCTTGTCGAAATGATGCTCCAGGGCGGCATAATTATGGGCAACATTGATGGGCGGATCGAAAAAAACCGGGGCTGCCACCTGCTGGATAGCCTCCTGCATGCGCTGCAGCATGAGATCCCTGTTGGCCCGGGCGAAATCCACACAGAACTGCATCTCCCTGAGATAGGAACGGCCCGGATCGGAGTCCACCATCAGAAAGGCGAGCTGCCAGTTCTTGGGAATCCTGCTCCCCTGCCGACTGTTCAGGTCAATGGCCAGATGGTTGTAGTAATTGGCCACCTTATAGCCGAGGTTACGGCTGCCGGAATGGACCATGAGCCAGATATGCCCATCGTTGCCCTGCTGGATCTCGATGAAGTGGTTGCCGCCCCCCAGGGTGCCCAGCTGGCAGCGCGCGTTCTCATACTCCCGTTGGACAATGGTCAGGTCATTCAGGGTGCAATTGACCGGGGAGGGCATCAGATTTCTGTCCTGGGCATGCTTGTGATGCTTGAATCCCAGGGGGATCGTGCGCCGCATGAGTTGCATGGCGTCCTTGAGCTGGTTATGGGACAGGGAGGAAAGAGAGGTGCGAACCGCGGCCATGCCGCAGCCGATATCCACCCCCACCGCATTGGGAATGACCACCCCTGAACACCCCATGACCCCGCCAATGGGCATGCCGTAGCCGAGATGGGCATCAGGCATGATGGCCACATGGCTGTGGATAAAGGGCAGGTTCGCCAGGTTCTGGGCCTGGGCCAGCGTACCCGGCTCAATATCATCCAGCCAGAGCTTGATCGGCTTTTTTTCACTGCTGATGACCTGGCGCATAGTCTTCTCTTCCCTTAAAATAGAATTAAGATGGGCTACAGCATATTCCGCCGACACTCCTCAATAACCTGATCCAGGGCCGCCTTAAGACGGGGGGGCAGTCCCATGATATCGACATTGAGAAAACCCTGAACAATAACAGCCGTGGCCTCATCCTCATCAAGCCCCCGGGCCATGAGATATTCAATCTCCTCCTGGGCAATCTTGCCCACGGCCGCTTCATGGGAGAGCTCCACCCCTTCCACACACCCCTCCAGTTCAGGGATGGCATGGATGGACCCATCCCCGAGGATGAGCCCCTTGCACTCCAGATGACCGCGGCAGGGCACGGTGTTGCCGCGGATATGCCCCCGCGCAAAGAGTGTGCCGCCAGTGGAAATGGCGCGGGAGATGATCTCCCCCTTGGTATGCGGACCGTTGAGATTCATGCGGGTGCCGCAGTCCACCAGGCAGCCGGGGGGAGCGAGAATAATGGAGTTGCTCCGGGACACGGCGCCGGCGCCGCTCAGATCAATGGTGGGGTACATCTGCAGGCTCTTGACCGGCCGCAGGAGGATGTAATTGGACTCAAAAAGTCCGCCCTCCTCAACAACACACCTGGAACGGGCCCGCACATCCACCTGCTCGCCCCAGTTATGGATCATGGTATAGGTCAGTCGTCCTCCCTTACGGATATAGAACTCGCTGACGCCGATATGGGCCCCGACCCTCTCCTGGGTCGCGGTGGCACAACCGGTGATGATATGGGCCTCTGCCCCCTCCTCGACAATAATGATATTATGGATAGCCTGGCCGACCTGCTCCCCCTGGATGAACAGACAGCTCTGCACCGGATCCTGGATCTTGGCCCCGGCGGCAATGCGGATAAAATAGCCGCCCTGCAACCTCTCAGCCACCAGTCGGGTAAAGGGGTCCTGGTGCGGCTCGATGAGCTGCCAGAAATAGTCGGGAAGACCGTTGTACCGGTCCAGCGCCTCCTTGATGTCAAGGAGCTCCACATCCGGGTGGCTGGAGTGACAATAGGCCCGGGACTGGTCCAGATGCATGAAGGTCCCGCTGCGCTGTTTTTCTGAGGCGTCAAAGCCGGCCATGAGCAGCCTCTTCCTCTCCTCCTGAGGGAGCTGGTGGGGGGCCATGGACGCCGGACCACCGGGCACGCGGAAATCAAAGGGGGAGAGATCCAGCTCATCCATGACTCTCCTCCTGATCCATGAGCTGCGCCACACCCTGACTATAGCCATACTGCCTGATATAGGCCAGAATACGGCGCGGGTCGCCGTGGGAGCAGAGCCGACCCTCATAGAGCACCAGTCCCCTGTCACTGTCAATATAATCGAGAATATGGCCGGTATGGGTGATGATCAACCCGCTGACCCGGTTTCCGCCCCCGCCCTGCAGCATATCATGCAGACTGGCTCCGATGAGTGCCATATTCTCCAGATCCACCCCTGATTCCGGTTCATCAAAGAGAAGCAGGGAGGGGTTTTGCGCCATGAGCTGCAGGAGCTCCGATCTCTTGATCTCGCCGCCGGAAAAAGCGGCATTGACGTCTCGGTCCAACAGCCCTTCCATATTAAGGCGCCCGGCCAGCGCTTCTGTCTGCTGAACCTCCCGCTCCCGTCCGCAGAGCTCAACCAGATGCCGGAGGGTCAGACCGTGGATGGTGGGCGGCCGCTGGAAGGACATACCGATGCCCAGCCGGGCCCTTTCATAGGGGGGAAGGTTTGTAATATTACGGTCCCGAAAGTGAATAGTTCCCCGGTCTATCACATAATCGGGCATGCCCATGATGGCCATGAGCAGACTCGTCTTGCCGGAACCATTGGGACCGAAGAGAATGACGGTCTCCTCCTCCTGGATCTGCAGATTGATCCCGTCCAGGAGGAGATTCGTACCAACACGCACCTGCAGATCCTGTATGGTCAGGAGGTTGGCCATCAGGACCAGACTCCCCCTATCTTCTCGCCGCATTGGCTGCAGCTACCGCTCGTCAGCTTGTTGCCGCTGATCTGAAAGCCGTGACGGGTGATCAGTTCACTCCCGCAGGCCGGGCAATAGGTGCATTCCCCGCCCTC
>JBFFNY010000125.1:0-5720 GCA_041562955.1 Desulfurivibrionaceae bacterium
CCGACAATGAGATACCAGCCGTCCACCAGTACAAAGAGGAGAAGTTTAAAGGGTAAGGACACCATAACGGGTGGCAGCATCATCATGCCCATGGACAGCAGCACCGATGCCACCACCATGTCGATCACCAGAAAAGGCAGAAAGAGGATGAAGCCGATCTGGAAAGCGGTTTGCAGTTCACTGATCATGAAGGCCGGCACCAGAATTGATATTGGAATGTCCGCCCGTGTTTGTGGTTTCTCTATTTTGGCAATGGAGATGAACAGGGACAGGTCCTTTTGCCGTGTCTGTTTGAACATGAACTGGCGCAGAGGCTGAATCCCGAGACTGTACGCCTCCTCCAGTCCGATCTCTTCGGCCATGTACGGCTGGATCGCCACGGTGTTGATTTTACTCATCACCGGCGCCATGATGAACAGACTTAAAAAGAGCGCAAGGGACAGAATGACCTGGGAAGGCGGCATCTGCTGTGTTCCCATGGCGGTGCGTAAAAAAGAGAACGCCACCACCAGACGGGTGAAACTGGTCATCATGAGGAGGATGGCTGGAGCCATGGACAAAACGGTGAAGACCAGTAGGATCTCCACCACCACAGCCATCTTCTTCGGGTCGTTTGTTTCCTCGGTGCCGATATTGATCGAGGGCAGGGTCGCGGCCTCGGCCAGTTGACTGTAGAGACAGAGACCGGTGCACAGGAGCAGGGTGAGGGAGAGGGACCGTTTCATTGTGGTGAATCCTCCCGGGCTGCGGCGTCCTGCATAACCTTGTTAAACTCGCTGTCCTCTGGTGCGGTTTGGGGCCTGGCCGTTTTATTGAGAGGGCAGAGGAGCGTGATGTTATTGTCTGAAATGGCTACGGCCATATCCTGATCAGCGATACGAATCACCGAGATATACTTTTTCGGGGCGATCATTCTGGTGTCCAGGATTTCGATCAGTCCCGTTTTGGATAGAGAACCCGGACCGATCTTGCGCATCACTTTGAACACCAGGGCCATAACGCCCGCCACCACCAGAAACGCCGCCAGAACCTTGATGATGCTGAAGGTGGTCTCCAGTCCCCCGAGCTCAGGGGGTCTCAGGGCCGGGCTTGTGGCCTGACCGGAGCCGTCCTGTCCCGCGAAAAGAAGTTGCGGGAGGAGCAGGTAACCACTGGTTATAAGGGCGGTGTTGAGTCGTTTCACGCAGGTTATCCTATATTCTTGATACGATCAGCCTGGCTGATAATTTCCGTAATGCGGACACCGAAGCGGTCATTGACAACAATGACCTCTCCCTTGCCGAGGAGCTTTTGATTTACATAGATATCAACGGTCTCACCTGCAGACTTGTCAAGCTCCACCACGGATCCCTGGGTCAGCTGCAGCATCTTGTCAATAATCATTGACGATCTGCCAAGCTCCACTGTCACGTGGAGGGGGATGTCCAGTAAAAACTCCAGATTCTGGCTTCCGGAGCCACTCGTTGTTCCGTCACCCAGTTCGTCAAAGCTTGCCGTGTCGACATCACCAGACAGCGCGTCCCAGGCTTCATCCTTTGGCGCATCTTTTTTACCTGCAGGCTTTTCCGGGGCAGATTCTTCCAGGGCATCGGCCCAGGCATCATCCAACGATTCATCATCACCCATAATTTTCTCCTTTTCGTTGCAACTGTGAATATAATTTTTACGTACTGAAATTGGTCGGTGTACTTCTTCTGCCTATTGGCGGGCTAATCTTTGTCCGGATCCATCACCTTGCGTTTAATCAAAAAGGCCTGTTGGCCGCGATGGACGCCGGGTGATCCCATGAATTTCCGTCGCCCTTCAACGTAAGCTGGAAGCAGATCGTCTTTACGCTTGTCCAGTTGAATAATGTCGCCTTTCTCGAGGGCAATGATGTCGCCGGCCGGTATGGTTGCCGAACCGAGCTCCACCTTCATTCTCAGCGGGATATTCATCACATTCTGGTGCAGGGCCCGTTTGAGGTTGATATCTTCCTCGGACGGGTCCCTGGCATAGGTGGTCATGAGTTTGGTTTTGACCGATTCCAGATTTGACATGGGGATACAGCAGGTAATGGAACCGACGGCACGGTCCATATCCACCTCATAGCGGTTGATCACCACCACATCTTCAGGCTCACATATTTTGGCAAATTGCGGGTTGATCTCACTGCGGATATACTGCACTTTAATGGGGTGCAGCGAATACCACGCCTTTTCAAGGTCATTGATGAGCAAGGTCACAACCCGGTGGATGAGCCGTTGCTCGATGGCGGTAAAGTCGCGCCCTTCAATCCGCACATTCCGCAGCCCTGATCCGCCGAGAAAGCTTTCAACCAGGGCAAACACGAGCTTTGGTTCTATGACAAACAGGGCCATCCCCCGAAAAGGATCCATCTTGAAAATCTGCAGGCTGGACGGCACCGGCAGGGTCCGGACGAAAGCCCCGAATCGTTCCAGCTCCATGGGCACCGCGCTGATATCCAGGATGCGCCGGAGGGTGGCGGAAAGAGACGAGCGGGTTGAACGCAGGAACGAGTCATTGATGACCTCAAGGGCTGGCATCTTGATCTGAACAATACGTTCCTGTTTTGAAAAGTCGTAGGGCGCAAATTCGAGCGCTTCCTCATCAATGGTTTCTTCCGGCTCTTCAATATCACCGCCGGAAATTCCTTTGAGCAGCGCATCAACTTCGTCCTGACTGAGAATCTGTTCCATTGTTACCCTTGGTGCAAATGATCCAATTTATTGAACAACAAAGTTGCTGAAATAGAGGTGGGTGATTTTATCGGGCCGTGCGGCCTGATTAAGTCGTTCGAGCAGTTCATCACGGATACGGATTTTGCCCTCAGGGGTCATCACCTCTTCAAAGGCCAGACTGGTGAGCAGCATGATGACGATGTCACGCAGTTTTGGCTCTATTTTGGTCACGCGTTCCACGGCCTCAATCGATTCAACCTCGAGGCTGATCTGGCACTTGAGATACCGTTTTCCTTTTGGGTCCGAGAGATTGACGACAAATTCCTTTAAGGTGATCATCTCGCCGACCACTTCAAATTCCATCTGTTCAACCGGTGCTGCTGCACCTTTGTCAACGGGTTGAGGAGCCAGAAATGTGGTGTACGCAAAGAAGCCACCGCCTGCGAGAAGCAGAACAAAACCGAGAATGATAAAGAGCATCATATTGGATTTTTTCTTTGGCTCTTCGGTTCCTGCTGTTTTTCCATCTTCATCTGCCATGGGTGCCAAGTCTCCTGTGGATCGGGTATTGAGACCAACGTCTCATCATCTTGCTAGCTCTACTGTGAAGGTAATTATCAAGTAGCATGCCAAAGAGTTCTCCTGCGTTGAAAAAAATGCTAACCACTTGTTATCAAATTGAAAAAAAGATGCCAGGTGATGATGCTGCGATCTATGCCGGAACCCGTTATGGGGGTATTGGTCAGATTATTGACCAAGTGGGGGGAGGGGATGGTCAATAATCCGCACTCTTTTTTGGTGGGTATTGGTGCTGTGCAAGGGCTGTGGGTACAGGAAGGGGAGCCCTGGCCTGCAGATAAAGCTCGTCTGAGGGCCAGGGATTTGGAGTGTTTTACCGGAAATTAGAAATCCTCAAACTCATCATCGTCAAAGGGGATAACCTCCTTTGCTTTTGTTGTGGGAATCGTCTTTGTTGGTGTCCTTTGCGGTCTTGGTGGTGGCGTGGTCAGGGCCTTCTGCCCGGCGTGGGCGGGGTGAACAGGGGCCGCCGGTGCCACGTTCTCTGTCCGTGCCTGGCTCAGAACGCAGGAGCCGGTGAGAATATCATTGAGTGATTCAACGATCTTCTCGAGCTGGTGGGCCTGCATCTCCAACTCCTCGGAAGAGGCGGCGGATTCTTCGGCCGAGGCGGCATTGGTCTGGGTGACGGATTCCATCTCCGTGATGGTGAGACGGATCTGTTCAACCCCCTGGGCCTGCTCATTCGAGGCGTTGGAGATCTCGCTTATCAGGGTATCCACCTTCTTGTTGGCCTCTGCCACCTCATTAAAATTCTCATTGGAGTTTTTGGCAATGGCTTCCCCTTTTTTGACCTTGGAGATGGTGTCTTCAATAAGGGTGGCGGTGTTTTTGGCCGCCTCGGTGGAGCGCATGGCAAGGTTGCGGACCTCTTCGGCAACCACGGCAAATCCGGCGCCCGCCTCCCCGGCTCTGGCCGCCTCCACTGCGGCATTCAGAGCCAGCAGGTTGGTTTGAAAGGCTATTTCGTCGATGGTCTTGATGATTTTCGAGGTGTCTTCACTCGCCTTGGAAATTTCCCCCATGGAGCTGATGAGCTCGGCCATGGAAGTCGTGGCCCGTCCGGTGATCTTGGTTGTTTCCTGCATCAGGTTATTGGCCAGCAGGGAGTTGTCGGCATTGGCCTTGATCATGGATGAGGTCTCCTCCATGGAGGAAGAGGTTTCTTCCAGGGCTGCGGCCTGTTCCGAGGCGCCGCTGGCCACGGCCTGGCTGGAGCTGCTGATTTCACTGGAGGCGCGGGCCACGTTGGTCGTGGTCCCTTCCAGTTTATTGATGACGTTGTAGAGGCATTTGACAATGGAGGAGCTGGAGAGATAGAGGAAGAGACAGACCGCCACCAGCAAAAAAGTGCCGCCGATCACCAGGGACCGGGTGATGTTATTGATCAGGGCAAGATCCTGGCTGGCATCGCGGACAAAGACCAGGGCTCCCTTGGTTGCCCCTGAAAAATCCTTGATGGGCATGCCGGTGATTAAGCGGCCCTCAGACTCAATAAAAACTTTTCCATTGAGGGCTTTTTGCATCAGTTCGGCGTCAATAAAGGGGTCTGTGTTCTCTTTATCTGAGGAAAAGATGCGGACGGTGTCCCCGGTCTGGGGCAGGTTCTTTTCCTTTAATTTTTTGGCAATTTCAAGTTCGGAGCTCAGCATGTATACCGCAACATTATCTGTTTCCAGAAAGCGCGACGTCTCAAAAATTTTGTTGAAATCAAGCAGGGCCTCAACCGAGCCGATATGTTTTCCCGCATCGTTGTTAATCGGTACCAGCCCGCGGATGGCAAAGCCGGCCCGACCGATCTCAATGCCGGTTATGGCCTGCTTGGTCTGGTTGACCTTGAGCACGGTATTACGGAAGCTTGCGAGGTCATCCCCTCCGTCCTTCTTGCCGGCAGTGCGCCAGATGCGGAGGAAACTCCTGGCCGGCGGCAGGTGAAAGTGAATTTTGAAATCTTTTATGCCGAGTGCGGAGGTGACGCTGGCATGGAGGGGGTCCATGCTCCGGCGCAAAACGGTTCGTCCTTCGGTCTCCTGACTGTTGGCGGCGAGCTGATACGCCTCCTGTACACCCGGCGTTGCCGCCGCCATGGCCGCCAGAGTCAGGGCCTGCCTCTCTACGTTGGTCATGCTTTTTTCAGCCAGGCTGGACTGACTCAGGGCAAGCTCATCAAGCTTGCCCTGCCAGAGATGATTTTTGACCCAGAGGGAGGCGCCAAGGAGAAAAACAGTGGAGAGGAACATCAGGGTCACAGGGATGACCATTACTTTGATACGGAGTGAGAGTTGCATGCGGTTCTCCTTGAATCGTGCAGTGTTTTCCAGCTGGCGGGCTGGGGCGGTGGGTGAGTGGATATGTTATGCATCCGTTGCCCCTTATCGCTGGAGCATGGGTTTTTTTTTAAGCAATCTCGCTTAGTTCACTAAGCTCTGAATCGGAGAGGCTCTGGTCAATATCCAGAAG
>JBFFNY010000126.1:0-5713 GCA_041562955.1 Desulfurivibrionaceae bacterium
CACTGTATATCGACAACCTGGTCAAACGTATTGACCTCTCAGGACTGGAATTTTCCGAGGAAAAAGGCATGCCCGACGAGTTCTTCCATGTCCTTGACACCTGGAGGCGCGACCTCAAGGCCTTGAAATCCGTGGTCGGGTCCATTGTCACCCCGGATCAGATGATTGAATACGTCAGCGCCAATCAACCGGAATAAGGGGAGCCGTTCACCGGCTGGGGCCATGTATTCAAGAGAGCCAACCCATCAGGTGTGCGCCGTCCAGAAACAAGATGAGGGAGAGACCGCAGAGGAGCAGACCCAACAAGCGCATCAGCCAGACATACATAGTCCCCGAAAGAAAGGCCCGTGACCGGCCGGCCACAACAGCCATTCCCATCTTGATGGGGATGAGCATGCCATAAAAACAGACCATGAAGAGAGTGCCGGTAAACAAATCAGCCATGAGGAGGATCGGCCCGCCGACACTGATCCAGAACAGATAGGGATTGGGACTGAGAAAATTAGCCAGCGCCCCCTTCAACAGGGAATTCGATTGCCCAGCCCCACCCTGCACCAGCACAGGCTGCAGATGAAAGTTAAGCCAGCCTAAATAGAGCAGAAAACAGCCGCCGACAATGGATATACCACCGAGAACCTGCTGAAAACCTGCCAGCTTTGCCATGACAAAGAGGGAGAAGAGGATAATCGGGGCATCGGTAAAAAAGGGGGCCAAACAGACTTTCAGACCGCTCGCCACCCCATGCTCCAGGCTCTCCGTTATGATGAGGGTGGTGAGGGGGCCGGGGGAGAAACCAGCCGATAAACCGAGCCCGAGCCCCAGACCGATATAATGTGACGGATCGAGCATCTACTTCTCACACCAGTAGATGCGGACATGGGGGGGCTGATTCTTCAGGAGCGGAAAATCAAGGGGCGGGACCAGTCGTGTGACCGTCCTGAACTGGTCCTGCAGTCCTGCAAAATAATGTTTTTCCTGTCCCGCCTGATGATTATTCGCAAACAGGGCAATGCCTGTCTCAGCGAGAACGGTATGGACATCCCGGGCCAACCCCGCCCATTCCTGTTCCACATGAAAGCGCTTCCCCTTGCCCCCTGACGCAAAGACAGGAGGATCACAAATGACGAGATCAAAAGGGAGGAACGTTTCAGGATCCTTGTCTTTCTTGCGCACCTGCCGCGCCAGCCACTTCCGGACATCCTCTTTAATGAACCGCGACTGGCCCAATTCAGTAAGCCCGTTCACCTCCATATTGGTGCGGCCTCGATTCAAACAGCCTGCCGCCAGATCAACAGAAAAAACTTCCAAGGCGCCAGCCTGTATGGCGTAGGCGGAGAAGGAACAGGTAAAGGCAAAGAGATTCGCCACCCGTTTATCCCGAGCCACATCCGCAATGCGCTTGCGCGAATCGCGCTGATCCAGGAATAACCCCACATGCTGACTGGTATTCAAGCTCACCTCAAACTGCAATCCATGTTCGCGGACCAGAAACGACTCCGGCGCCGCCTCGCCCCAGCTGGCCATATCGGCAAAGAGCTGCCGGTTATGGGGGTCACGGCGGTTGGTCTTGACCACCCCGCCCCGGCACCCGCAACTCGTCATTAAAAGGTGCGGCATATCGCCCAGCTGTCGCAGGATCTCCCGCGCCGACCGGGTCTCATCGAAACCGGTGACACAGAGGTAATCCCCATATTTATCAATAGCGACATCCATCTCACCCCGATGCACCAGCCGGCAGCTGTCGGTGATGGAGGCCAGAAAAGGATAGCGCTTCTCAGCAATGGACAGCACCCGCGTTTCCGCACCGATCGAGCCCAGGGCCATGAAGAACCATGCCGGCACCGGAGCCTGCCAGAGCTCCATTTCAGGCCACTGCACCGTTTCGCAATGGAGACAGAGGCGGGTAAACGGCGCACCGCCATGCTGCTCGTCCCCCAGGATCGGCACAGCTGAAAAAGCCGCATGCCTGCGAATCTGATGGGTTCTCCCCCGATGGATTTCAGCTCTGTACAGGCTGTAACAGCGCCCCTGCTGCACCTGGCAGAATACCGTCTCACATGGTTTGCCATCAAGGGGCTCGGTACACACCCATGACGTTTCCCGACCAGCTTCAGCGATGAAATAATAGGTTTTAAGGGCCCGGTTCTCTTCATGGACCACCTGGGCCTCACCACTTGCCTCAGGCGTTAAACCAAAGACCAGAACACCGCTCGTCTCCTTGTCCAGACGTGAACAGACATACACCTGAATCCCATGGTGCAGGAAGATCCACTCTGCCAGGCCAAGATCCCCCGCATAACTATTATGGGTGGAAATCGACGAAGGCTTATTCACCACAAGCCATTTTTCATCCTGATACAAAAAACTCATTTTTTTGCTTAACCTAGTTATGCCTGAAATACCCCAAACGGGCTGAAAACAAAGAGAAACTTTTTGAGAAAAATTACCACTACCAGCAATCCTAACAAACTATAAAAACAACCTAAAAAAAAGGGGTTGCACTCCATCATGGAACAGTTTATTAAACCCCTCGTTTGACGGAAACAGGCTCCTTGTAACAAGGATAACAGGCTGGGGTCAAACAAAACATAGAGAGACGATCCTCCAATCTGTTCTGCAGATTGTTTTTTATATATTGTGCATGGAGTCCTGCCCTATGGCCATCTGGCTGGGCAGGACGAAAATGCCTTTTTTTTTGTCTGTACCGACCCTCTTTTTTTGGTGTCCTTTTAAATGAAATAATTTTCCGCCAAAGGTATTGACGCCAAAACACCGATGGTGTAAATAAGCACACTCTGAATCATTATTCCCCGGTAGCTCAGTTGGTAGAGCGGGTGACTGTTAATCACCTTGTCGGCGGTTCGAATCCGTCCCGGGGAGCCAGATTTTTTCATCTTGTTAGATGTTTATATATTAGCAGTAAAACGAAAAAAGCCCAAAGGAGCAATCCTTTGGGCTTTTTTCATTCCACCACCCTAGCACTCCTCTTTTTAAAAATCTTTCCCGCAAGTGATTTCGCCAGCGCCAGTTTCTTTTAATCTAGGGGACAACGCCGGGTCAGTACAACAGGCAAGCCCTAGTTCTAGCCATTGAACCAGCGTCGCTTCACCCCGGTCAGCACGGCCAGGGTGAAATATCATACTTTTTTATACCCCGTCACGATCAGCAGCCGGGCTCCTCCAGCATTTTTGCTTCCCCCTGATCCGCGTCCACGGCCGCCTGTATTTCATGGGGAGACGCGTCCATACATAAGCGCAGTCCCACATACACCTTGCCGCCCCCGTCCTTCGCGGGGACGACCCGGGAAAGATCGTCCATTTCCGCCTGCAACAGGGTGGCGGAGTGATAATGACCACCAATAAATCCCGGTCCATTATCCGTCTCCACCCATTCCGCCACATTACCGATCAAATTCTGCACCCCGTCTTGCTGTGTTCCGAAATCAACGGAATAGGGTATGGAATGATACTCCTTATATAAGTTCATCTGGTGAAGATCCGGTGTGGACTTGGCCACAGCCCCCTGCCACTCCTGGACCGAGCAGAGCCTCTTCCCCTGGCTTGCGGCATACTCGCGGGCATCCTGGTAGCTCATATTTGTTGCCGGCATCGAAGAGGTGTATCCCTCGGGGGGGACATAATCACCCATGAAGCTCTGGAATTCAGCAACACTCACCTCCTGCCGGTGCACATAAAACTCACCCTCCCAGATCATGCTCTTTCGGGCTCCAGGGGAACCAGCCCTGCCAGAGGACATGGGTTCACCAACACCAAGGGACAAGAGACGTTTTTGCACCCTCTTATCCTGAGACCCCTGCACCAGCGCCAATTGATAATAGCGAATGGCGGCATCCCGTTTCCCCATGGCCTTCAGGACATCGGCCATGCCGATAGAATAGAGAGCAGGGGCTGGATCCAGGGCGATGGAGGCCTTATACTGATCAAGGGCCTGCTCATACCGGCCCAACCTCTCCAGCAGATATCCATAATTGAAATGAAAAATCGGCGATTTTTCACACTGGACCGCCTTCTTTTCCATTTCACCTACCTTTGCAAAAAGATCGGTGGAATACATCGGGGTTTTCTTAAACTCAACGCAGGCGGAATCCGCCCCAAAGGACAGGGATGAGCAACAGACCACAACCATGAACAAGCTGGGCAATACAACATGATATCTCATGACAGCACCATTTTAACCTGCTGCAATCATTATAATTGCAGCAATTAAAGATCCGTAACAACCCAAAGTTAATCTGCTAAATCGAGCCAGACCTCAACACGACGATTCTTCTGCCGGCCTTTAGGCGTTCCATTACTTGCCACAGGAAACTCTTCACCACCACTCAGGATATGATAATCACCATTGGCTCCCACCTGACGCAAACGATTATGGACCAGCATGGCTCTGGTCTGCGCAAGTTCCCGGTTGTGCTGATAATTTCCGCCACTATCGGTGAAGCCAATGAGAAGAATCTTCTTCCTGTCCTGTGTCTTAAGAAACCGCGCCAAGCGTATCAGATCCCGCTCGGAACGATCATCCAGCGCAGAACTGCCTGTCTTGAATCTGAAGTTCAAGGAAACCCGTTTGGCATTTCTGGTCGCCACCTTAAGGGAGGCCACAACCTCAGGATTCTGCGGAGAGACATGGCTTTCCTTTTTTTCCTCAAACACGCTGATATTCTGACCGATAAAACCTACTTTATCGACAATCTCCTGCCCGCGACGGGACAGGGCAAAATCCAGAAAAAAGCGGGTGTATATATTTTCAGGATAGGGCGGCGTATAGAAATAAAGCCTCCGGGAAAGTGGATAATCTTCTGTGGCCACAGAATTATTACTTGGGGCAATGGGCGCCGCACCTTGTTCAGCAACAGCCAGGGCTTTGGCGCGAAGAATGTAAGGCAACCCGCAAAAACCTATACTGTTCTTTGAGTTTGCCACGGTATCAGAAAGTTTGGAGTTTGACTCATAACGGATAGCACTGCCGACCAGAGGTGTTTTTTTACCCAACACCAGGGATTTAAAGGTATCAAAGGTGCCGGACTGTGCATCCCGGGCATGGACAAGAATAGGCCCGGACATTTCACCTGTCACTTCTGACCAATCAGAAATTTTTCCTGAAAAGATCTCCCTTAATGTCTCGATAGGTATGTTCTGCATGGGGTTATCCGGATGGACAATAACGGCGATACCATCAAGCCCCAAGGTGTGCTCGCCGAGCAGCGAGCCCATATCACCCAGAAAAGCCAGCGAGGCCACTTCCTTTTCTTTAATTTGGCGTGAGGACATGCCAATATCACAGGAGCCGGACTTCAGATCAAGAAAACCCGTTGATGAACCATGGGAATTAATCTCAATCGCAATGGTCTGGCCGGGGAGACTGGCGACCAGGCGAAGCTCATTGGTCGTTGTCGACTCCACCCGGATATCACGGGCCATCAACATCTCCTGCAGAAATGCCGTCCCAAGGGCCGGCGCCAGCTTCGCCCCAATGGTATTTGAACCATGGAGACGTAAAATAATTTCAGACGGCTCACCCTGTGCCTGAACCGTGGCCTGACAGAAAAAGGCCATGGCCAGCAAGATCATGATAAGACGTAAATAAAAAAATCCCTTCTTCATAATGGTTTACCCCAGGTTAATTATTGCCAACGGAAAAGACCTGGACAGTAAAGCCGTTTTTTTTTAAGGAACGATTAGGATTTCATCAGTAA
>JBFFNY010000127.1:0-5685 GCA_041562955.1 Desulfurivibrionaceae bacterium
CATACTCGACAATACCTTCGGCCCCAACCCCATGCAGAGCAGGGATCAGATCGCGCACCTCATGCTCACCCACAACCGTATCAACAGAGAACCAGTCGGAGTTATACAGAGGTGATATCGTAGGTCCATTCATGGACGGCAACATCTTGGCGATCTGCTCAACACTGTCCTTCTTGACATTCATCTTCAGACCAACCAGGGTTTCGGCGCGCAGCACACCCTGCAGAAGCATGGCCATATCTTCAATCTTTTTGCGTTTCCACGGATCCTGCCAGGCCTGCTTATTGACAACAAACTGCGAGTTCGAGGTCATAAGCTCATGGATAATCCGCAAGCCGTGGGCACGAATGGTGGATTCCGTCTCGGTCACCTCGACAATGGCGTCGGCAAGCCCGGAGACCACCTTTGCCTCTGTAGCACCCCAGGAAAATTCAATATCAACATTGATTCCCTTTTCTTTAAAAAAACGGGTGGAATATCCCACAAGCTCAGTGGCAATACGTTTCCCTTCCAGATCTTCAATGCAGGTAATATCAGAATCCCCGGGCACAGCGATAATCCAGCGGGTCGGCTGCCGGCTCACCTTGGAATAGACGAGATCAGCCACCACGTGCAGATCGGACTGATTCTCAAGGATCCAATCCTTACCCGTGATGCCCGCGTCAAGCAAACCACTTTCAATATAGCGGCTCATTTCCTGGGGACGGCAGATAGAACAATGCAGTTCCGGATCATTCACCACGGGAAAATAGTTTCGGGACGTCAACTTAAAATGCCAGCCCGCCTGGGCAAATAAACCCAGTGTCGGTTTCTCAAGGCTGCCTTTAGGCAGGCCAATTTTCAGTTCATTCATTTCTTATACACCTCCTGTGGATCAAACACAGGCTCCTGATTAACGTTCAGCTCATTGGACGGGGTCACCGTACGAAAAAAACAACTGGCATACCCTTTATGACAGGCCGCGCCTCCCAGCTGTTCCACTTTAAAAACAACGGTATCGGCATCGCAATCCACTAAAATTTCCTTAATGAGCTGCACATGGTGGGAAGATTCACCTTTGAGCCATAATTTATTCCGGGAACGGCTCCAGTAATGGGCCTTACCCGTTTCAAGTGTCTTCTGCCATGACTCTTCATTAATATAGGCGAGCATTAATACATCACCTGTCTTGTAATCTTGAGCAATGGCCGGAAGAAGACCATCGCCCTTTGCGAAATTCAGTTGTGCCATATTTTACCTGCGTAGTTGTTACCAATCTGGATTCACGTTCTTCCCCCTGCACCATAGAATTGCAGGGGGATGAAGGAACAGAACCATGCAATATTCTTAAAGGTGACGAAATAAACCCTTCTGGGGCAGACAGATCAACATATCCGTCCAGAGCTGATCACACCTGCTGCACCTTCATTACTGTTCACAAGAAAAAGCTATCATATTTATGATTATCATTTCACTTTGTCAAGGAACTTCCCTTTAACAGTAGTTAAAAGTCACTCAACCCCTCTCCTTTTGGCAAAAAGGATGAACCTGGTCCAATCCCGCACGCAAGCACGGAGAAAGGGGGGTACCCGAATTATATCCATATTTTTTTTATTGTCTGATCCCGCTCTGAATTCTATAGTACCAGGATCACTTCAATCAATAAGGCCCCTTCAACACCATGACCGATATCAAACACGCAACGGACTTACTGAGTCAATGCAAAAATAACCTGCAGGACTATAAGAGACAGGCCGAAGAAATATCGCAAAACCAGGCGGTCATCGATTGGCAGAACGTCAATATAGATTCCTTCAGTACAATCATTGACGATCTCGGCCTCCCCCCTGACTTGCGCCAATCCAGAGATTCCTATCCGGGAATCGTACGCTCTCTGCTCAAAGAGATCAACAGTCTCAAAAATTCAATTGAAAACCTGGAAGCAGACATCTCACTTCGTTCCCTCCCTGCCCGTGAGGCTGTCCCCCAGGCCCAGAGGCTTACAGCCCAGGTGCTGGAACTGGTCCCGTCTGTCGACAAACTGCACCGGTGCAAAACAGAGCTGGAATCAAGCTCAATCGCCTTGAAAAAAAACCTCACCATCAAATCGCTACTCCCCCTTGCCCGTAATTCTGTTGATGACAAGAAAAAACCTATCTTTGAGACCGGCTATTCCATCTACCTCATCACCACCCGGGAGACGGATCTTGACACTGAAGGACTGGTCAACATGTACACCTATTTTGACCAGGCGAGCCATCTGCAGTCCAAGATTACAGAACTCCGCGCCGAAGGGGTATCCAAGATGGCAACCCCGCTGATCAACCGGCAACTGCGAATCTGCAATGACGGGCTGCAGGAGGTTAAAGATTTCGTTCTTTTTATAGAAGATTTCTTAAAAAAGGATATGGACCACATCAATGTCTTCCATTCAGAACTTGCAGAAGTCACGCAAAAACCTCTCACCGATATCCTTTTTGCCCTTCCACACCAGACCCTCAAGGTGAGTGCCTGTATTCGCGATTTCACCCACAAAAAATTTCTCATTGAAGAGCTGGACAGAGCAGCCCAGCTCTTGCTTATGGTCCAGCAATTTTACACCATTTTCCACGACCAATTCCTGGGCTACTTCAGAGAACAGACCTCGACTGAAAACAGTTTAATCAACCCTGCCACCCTCGCCAAGGCGAGAGCCGCCAGTTATTTTGGCGGCTTGGCCGGCATTTGGCGGTTAATCCGTATATTCTGCGGCACGTTCAAACAACACCCTGTTATTTCACAGGAAATTCTTCAGCACAAACTCCAGAAGCTGTTGGAGAATTGCACCCATTGTGTCAGTCATAACGAAGAGGACCTGGAACAGATCTCAGCACTTATTGACTCTTCTTTCCACCACTACACCGCACCCTTTCCCTATAATGACCTGGTCAATGTCGCGAAGAAATGTATCATGACCTACGGGACAATCCTTGAAAAGATGATGTCCCGCTACAAGACCAGCAAGGACGACCCAAACATGTATTCCCTGGGCCGCCTCTCAGGTAAAATTGAAGTGAGAACGGCAAATCTGCAGAAATACCGGCAAAAGACGACACAGACCAAGGCCCTTCCCCTCAATAAATAAAAAAACTCCACATATTGAATTACACATTCAGACAAAGCCATCCATTGAAGGTCCGCTCAACCTATGGTAAAAGACGTGTCTGATTTAATTATTTCCCTGATTTGCACTCAGGATATTTACTAGAACAAGGAACAAAAATATGGAACGATCAAAACTCGGCGACCTCATCACAGTTGACTATGAAGGTGTTCTTGAAAACGGTGACGTTTTCGAATCAACCAAGCAAACAGGTGTACTGGAATTCACCCTTGGCACCGCCAGTGTCATGATGCCCTTTGAAGAAGGAATGATTGGCGTTGCAATCGGTGAAACAAAGGACATTATCCTCAGTGCAGAAGAGGCGTACGGCCCTCGCCAGCAGGAGCTCGTCCAGGAACTGGACCGCTCTATTTTCGGAGATAAACACAGTACGCTGCAGGTGGGCATGATCCTCCACCTGACCATGGCAAAAGATGGTGAGGATCAACAGATCCCCGCAACCGTAATTGAACTCTCAGAAGAAAAGGTGACGGTGGATTATAATCACCCGTTGGCAGGCCACACCCTGACCTACAAGGTCACGCTGAAAGACATTAAACCGGGCAAAAGCCCTGTTGTTCATGTCCCCGACGGTGATGTGGAAAATTTCAAGGGATGAACGTCATACTGACCATTGCCGGCTCTGACCCGTCCGGGGGAGCCGGTATTCAGGCTGACATCAAAACAATCACCTCCCTCGGCGGCTACGCTGCTGCGGTGATCACCACCATAACCTGTCAGAACTCGTTGGGGGTGAGCCTGGTCTCCCCCCTTGACCCAACCCTGGTCCAGCAGCAGATCACCAGTGTCCTGAGCGACAATGCGGTCTCACACATCAAGATAGGGATGACCGGAAGCAGCCGCATTATCCAGGCGATAGGGGAATGTCTGGCCGATTTTTCGGGCGAGATTATTCTTGACCCCGTCCTTAAATCCTCCAGCGGCACCTCGCTGCTCGCCGAAAACCCCTCCGCCCTGACCCCCCTTCTGCACCAAGCCTCGGTTCTCACCCCCAACACCCACGAGCTCGCCCTGTTATCCGGAACAGACTGCTCGTCAGCACAAGAGAGCGTGTCGGCCGGCCAGAAACTCATGCAGGACTTTCCAAATCTGCAGGCGCTCTGCCTCAAGGGCGGCCATCTTCAGGAGGAGAAAAAGGATATCCAGGACACCCTGCTCACCAAAGACGGAACGCGTATCAGAGAAACATCCATCCGCCACAGGCGGCACCACACTCGAAACAGTCATGGCACCGGCTGCACCTTTGCCTCAGCCTTTACAACCT
Source organism: Desulfurivibrionaceae bacterium (assembly GCA_041562955.1). Lineage (GTDB taxonomy): Bacteria > Desulfobacterota > Desulfobulbia > Desulfobulbales > SURF-16 > JAJRUT01. The sequence continues at coordinate 4,407 of JBFFNY010000127.1, forward strand.
TCCATGCCCAGTATCATGATTATGAACGCGCCTTCAGCGAAGCGGTGCGGTATGTGGAGCATCTTTTAAAATGGGGGACGCATGACCAGCTCGGGGCCGGAATCGGCGGACTGGTCCATTACCGGCAGAACCGGTTGCGGGATGAGGGTGAAATGGTGAAATGGTGAAAAAGAACGACCTGCCGCCATCAATAGGTCATGCGGATTCGTTCACAATCAGGGCAGACCCAGGTCGGGCCGTTGGAAATCCCCCACCGGTTTTCATTGAAGCAGGGCTCACAAATCTGAAAACCGCAGGGACAGTTCAGACAATAGGGCAGCTCTTGCTTACAACAATGACACACATACTCTTTCTTGCGCCGCCGCTGTTTTTTCTGAGGAGAATCTTCAGCCACGGGACAGCTCCTCTTCCAGCCACTGCTGATACGGCGCCGAACAGCGGACAAGGGGTGTCGCAATAATCTCAGGAACCTCATAGGGATGGTGCGCTGCCAGCATCGTCTCCAGCCGTCCAAAGAGTGTGGTTCTGCTCTTGATGGTCACCCGGTACTCAGACGCCTCTTCGATCTCACCCTGCCACCGATATACACTCTGCATGGGCCCGGAAATCTGCACACAGGCCGCCAGACGCTCAGCCACCAAGAGCCGGCCAAGCCGCTCGCCATCCTCCTTACAGGCAACACTGGTCACCACCTGAATAAACTCAGTCATCGCCAGCCTCATCAGGTTGCGGGATGGTCAGGACAAAACGCGCCCCCCGCCCTTCGGGATTATCCAGAACGGAGATGGTGCCGTTATGCGAGGTGCAGATCAGGTGAACAATGGCAAGGCTTATACCCTGCCCCTTCTGATGATGCGCCACATCCTGGATTGAAAACTCATCAAAGATCTTGTCACGCCGGTCCCCATCCACGCCTTGGCCTCGATCATCAAAAATAATCTGGCACCCGTCACTCCCCTTGCCGACCCAGACCTGAATCACTTCGTCCGCAGGTGAATACTTGATGCTGTTATCGAGGACAAACTCGAACGCCCTGGTGAGCAATTGCCAATCCGCCAGCAGAACAAGCTGACGATCCCCTGTCAGTTCAAGACGACAGTTTTTATCATACTGCTGCAAAAGTTTCCGGCTCAGGGCGGAAAGAATGACATCCACCGACTCCTGGGTTTTTGTCAGCTTCACGCCGGCCTTAAGCTTACTGAGCAGAAGGCAATTTTCCAGAAACCCGTAAAGCTCAGCAGAGGACTGACTGATCATACCGGCCAGTTCCCGCTGTTCA
>JBFFNY010000128.1:0-5668 GCA_041562955.1 Desulfurivibrionaceae bacterium
CTCACAGTCCGTGCCATAAAAAAAGGCGACCGGATAAACCGTCGCCTTTATCAACATCCAACATCCTGAAATTCGTTACGCCCTTGAATCCTCTCCAAAGCGGTTATCACCAGAAGTTCCGGCGCTGCAGGCCAGGATCAGGTTGTAAATCGGGATCAACAAAAACCAGCCGCTCTTATCCACATCATGCATGCGCCGGATCCCCACGGCAATACTCGGAATCAATACACCCAACGAGTAGAGCAGATACAAAAAGCCTAAGCCGAGTAAACCGTCAAGAAAACCCAACAGAAATGAAGCCGCCATATTAAAAAGAACAAACATCCAATACTCCTGCCTTCTTGCCCTCCCGGTAAAAACAGCATAATTCTTCAAAACATCAATGTAATAATTCATGGGTGTCTCCTTTTCTCTTTTAATTTCGCCAGTATAACGGATAAGAACATAGCTTAGTACAGCAGTGCAAAACGAAGCAAGAAAAAGATAGGAATGAGCGTTTCAGGAACCTGCGGAACACTCAGGCAGGGCAATCGTAAAAACAGACCCTTGACCAGGCTTGGACCGTACACCAATCGTGCCGTTATGGGACTGGATAATGTGCTTAACAATGGCAAGGCCGAGACCTGTACCACCCTGCTTGCGGCTTCTCGCCTTATCCACCCGGTAGAACCTTTCAAAAAGACGGTCCTGATGCTGGGGAGCAATACCTTCCCCGTCATCCTCAACATCAATGAACACCTTTTCATCCTGGCGGCGAATCCGCACCCTCACCCTCGTGCCGTTATCCTTGGAGTATTTTAAGCCGTTATCGACTAAATTCACCAAGGCAAGCTCAAGCAGGGGGGGGTTCACCTTGGCCCAGACATTATCCGGACAGATGCACTCCAGGGCGAGGCCAAGATCCTTGGCCCTGAAGCCGCAGGCCATTTGTACAGATTCGAGAATGGGCTGTAACGGCGCACAGCTCAACTCAAGAGTTTGCTGACCCTGCTCGATCCGGGATAAGGCCAGAAGATCTTCAACAATGGCATAGAGACGGGCAGACTGTTTTTGGATAATATGCAGAAACTCTTGCGCGTGTTTGGGGTCATCCATCCCGCCGTCGTCAAGGAGTGTTTCCACAAACCCCTGTATAGCCGTAATCGGAGTTTTCAACTCATGGGAAACATTCGCCACGAAATCACGGCGGATAGACTCGAGTTTGCGCAGCTGGGTGACATCATGGAGAACAATGAGGGCCTGTTGCTGCTCCCCGGAATCACCTTTCAGCAAAACACCATGGGCCTGAATATCACGATCTCCCCGGGCTAAATGGGTAAGGCGAAGATCCTGTTCAACCCCGGTCTTGCTACTGAGCGCGGCCTGAACAAAGAGTTTCAGGTCGGAGTTCCGCACAAGCTCCAGAATGGTCTGCCCTAAAGCCCGGCCCGGAGAGGTTTCAAAAAGCTTACAGGCCGCACCATTCATAGCCGTAATTCTCCCCTTATAATCCACCGTAAACACACCTTCCACCATGGAGTTGAATACGGCCGTCAGCTCATTGCGCTGACGGACCACGGTTTGAATCTGCTGGTCCAGATCCCGCGCCATGCGATTTAACGCTCCGCTGAGATCAATCAGCTCACTGGGTCCGGTGAGGGGAATTTCCTCGCTGAAGTCACCGCCGGCAAAGCGTCTGGCGCCATCACGCATGGCAAGAATAGGGCGGCTGAGCTGCCGTGAAATATACCACGTCACAAAGGCCACCAGCAGGGCCAGCACCAGGGTTCCATAGGCTATTTTAGATTGGATGAGCCCAAGGGGAACATCGATGAGAGAGATAGGAACAGAGATCCGTAAACAACCAACGGTTGCCCCATTCTCTGCCTGCAGGGGAATCGCCACGTATAGTAAATTTTTCTGCAGGGTGTAGGAAAAACGGATGGACGACCCCACCTTCCCCTGCAGCGCCGCGGCAACTTCAGGCCGGCTCTTATGATTATCGAGACGACTGGGGTGCTCATCAGAATCGGCAGCCACCACGCCGTCGGCCGCCACCAATGTGAGTCGTGACTCGGTCCGCTGGCCGAAGAGTTTACACCGCGCATTCAACTCCTGCCAATGCCCCTGAATAAACAGCGGGGCAAGATGCTCCTCCATCAGATAGGCCCGTGTTTCAAGATCAAGACTGGTTCGCTCATAATAAAAACTGCGAATGACCTTGGAGCTGAAGAGGGTCGCACACAATAAGGCCACCAGCGTGATCACCAGATAAAAAGAAAAATATAAGAAGAGCCTTTTCTTATTCATGACATTGTAGACCATAGAGGAGGGGGGGAGTTTCAGGTCGGTGCAACGCCGCGCGAAGCGTGGGTAAAACAGTCGTGATGGATCCAAGTTCGCCACCGAACTGCTCCAGCCCGGCCAGCGCTTTTTCGGCCATGCTCAGAGCTGCAGGCCTATTGTTACGTTGCAGATGGACATACACCCCGGCACAACGAATCAGGGCCTGCAATGCCATTTTCAGGTCACCTGCAGCCTCAAGCCACAACAGCTCGAGCCATTCATGCACCTCAAAGAACAGTTCCGCGTCCCAGAGCACCAGGGCCTGGACAAGGGGATCTGTCAGTCGATCCTCCCTTATGGTCTGCACAACCCGTTGATAGGCCTGCAGACGCTCATCCATATAAGATTGATAAACCGGCTCCAACGACAGACTGTTAAAATGGTGCACCACAGCGTGAACATGATGCAACGACCCTTCCTGCAGGTCTGTTACAAAGGCTGAGGACAAGCCATTCCTCATTTCACGGGCCGTATAATCATTGAAGGGGTCGAATAAGAAAGACATAAAATTGGTTGTAACGTTTACTGTCCATAAAAAGCAAGGTGCGGATGATTAAAATTATGTTAAAAAGGCACGGTACGCTCCTATTGAATCAACCACAAGCCAGCATAAATGGATTTTGAAAAACAACCCGCAGAGCAGGTCATTATTGTTGACAGTGAAAACCAGGAACAAATGGTGGTTTCCCGTGCCATCATGCGAGAACAAAACCTTATCCACCGTTCTGCCTTTACCGCTGTATTAAATCAGGACAACAAGATCCTGGTCCTCCAGCGGAGTTCCACAAAGGATTTATATCCTGGGGCATACGAGATCACCTGCGCGGGCGTGGTTCATCCCTATGAATCCTATGAAGAGTGTGCTGTTCGGGAATTACAGGAAGAGCTCGGCATAAAAAAATCCGGACTCGTCTTTCTGGATCTCTTTTATGACGAAAATAAACAAAACAGGGTCTGGGGCGCTGTGTACAAGACCACCTGGAAAGGCGAATTGCGCTTCGACGAACAGGAAGTTTCATGGGGTACTTTTTTAACCTTCACCGCAGTAAAAACGTTAATCAAACAGGGTAAATGCACTCCTGAAACCTCTTTTATCCTTGAGATGCTTCAGGAACCATAACATCAGCCAATGACAAATTTCCTCCTCATCTTCTTCTGCTTGACCATCGGTATTATCCTGCAACGCAAACAGGGCATTGACACGAAGGCCATGACCCACGCCTTGAATCAATATGTCATTTTCGTGGCGTTGCCGGCACTCGTTCTGGCGAAGATGCCCTTTCTGCGATTTTCAAGTGACCTGATCATCCCCATTCTCATGCCGTATCTGATGGTGGCTTTTGGCGCCGGCATGGTTCTTCTGGCCTCCAGGTTATGCAACTGGTCAAAGGGAATTACGGGCTGCCTGCTCCTCTGCGTGCCCCTGGGAAACACCTCATTTCTCGGCATTCCCATGATCACCGCCTTTTACGGGGAAGAGTTTGTCCAGTACGGCATTGTGTACGACCAGCTCGGCTCCTTCATAGCCTTATCCACCTTCGGCACCTTTGTGCTGGCAAAATATCAGCAGGACCACCAGACCTCAGCCGGTGCTGTCATCAAAAAGATCATCACCTTTCCCGCCTTCCTCGCCCTCATGGCCTCCATGCTGCTCCGGATTCTGCCCTACCCGGCTGCCCTGGCAGCCTGTTTTAATCTTATTGGCGACTCCCTTGTACCAGTGGTCATGGTGGCGGTGGGTTTACAACTTAAAATCAAATTACCGGGTCGATATGTCCTGCCGTTTTTTCACGGTTTGACCGTGAAATTAGTCCTAGCCCCACTCCTGGGTATCGCCCTCATCAAGACCTGTGGCCTGAATCATGATGCGGCCCTTATTGCCGTCTTTGAAGCGGGGATGCCGCCCATGGTCACGGGCGGCGCACTGGCACTCGCCGCAGGTTTTGCCCCTGAATTGGCTGCGGCCCTCGTGGGCTGGGGCATTCTCCTGTCCTTTTTCACCCTGACGGGATTATATTTTCTCTTATAGTTAATATATGGAATAGTTTTGCCGGCAATGGTCTCTAAGTGTGAAGAACATAACCTATGGAGAACTATTATGACCCGCATCGCCTTACTTTCACACACCCTGTTGTTGCTCCTCTTTCTCCCAACCCTCGGCCAAGCAGGAACGAAAATGGAAAAAGCAATCTTTGCCGGCGGGTGCTTCTGGTGCATGGAATCACCCTTTGAAAAACTTGACGGCGTAAGCGACGTCATCAGCGGCTACACCGGCGGCACGGAACAAAACCCGACCTATGAACAGGTGTCAGCCGGCTTAACCCACCACCTTGAGGCCGTTGAGATTCACTACGACCCAAACCTCATTACCTATGAGAAGTTGCTGCAGGTCTTCTGGCGCCAGATTAATCCAACCGATGACGGCGGACAATTTGTTGACCGGGGGAATCAATATCGCTCTGCAATCTTTTATCTATCCGAAGACCAGCGCCTTCTTGCTGAACAGAGCAAGAAGGATCTGCAGAAACTCCGGATCTTCAGCAAACCCATCGTAACGCCAATTATGCAGGCGTCACCGTTTTACGCGGCAGAATCCTATCACCAGGACTATTACAAAGAAAATCCGGTGCGGTACAAATATTACCGGTACCGCTCTGGACGGGATGAATTTCTTCAGGAGAAATGGTCACCACTTCGGAAAAGAACTGAAGAAGAGATCCGGGCAAAACTTACACCTCTTCAGTATAAAGTGATCCGTGAAAACGGTACGGAACCACCTTTCAAGAATGAGTATTGGGACAATAAGCAAGCCGGCATCTATGTTGACCGGGTATCAGGGGAACCTCTCTTCAGCTCCACCGACAAATTCAAGTCCGGCACAGGATGGCCCAGCTACACCCGTCCCATTAAGGAAACAGCAGTCGTCCATGTTGAGGATCGATCCCTGTGGAGTGTGCGCACGGAAGTCCGCTCAAAAGAGGGCGGCTCACACCTCGGCCATGTTTTTGAAGATGGCCCGAAACCTACAGGGCTGCGCTATTGTATTAATTCAGCCAGCCTCCTTTTTGTGCCACAGGATGAAATGGCTGAAAGGGGCTACGGGGAATATCTTTCTCTCTTTACGAAATAACCCGTCATCCAAAAATTCGGATTGGTTTTGACTGGTTTTCTGACGGGAACCTGCAGGTGCATGGGCCTGGGTAAGAACTCTTCGGTGAACACAAGCTAAACGATTGAAGAGGGCGCCAGGGGTAAAAACAGTAGCCATGATCCTATGAATTATGTTACCAAAAGTGAAGCTCAGGTTATGATCAGACATGGCAGATCCTTATATTGTCCGTCA
>JBFFNY010000129.1:0-5592 GCA_041562955.1 Desulfurivibrionaceae bacterium
GAGGTGGTGGAAAAATTAAACACGATTCAGCCCCATTCCCTGGGGCAGGCCTCGCGTATCTCAGGCATCACGCCGGCTGCGATCTCGGTGCTGCAGGTCTACCTGAAAAAGGAAGGGCTGCTGTAATTTCATCTGGCTCTGGTGTTATGACGTCTGGATGGATTGGTTGTGATGTCAAGTTGCTGGATGAGGTTGAGGGCTGTTTTTTGACGTCATCAGAGGGCCCGTGTTGTGTTCTTGGGTAACGTACGAGACAGGGTTGCCCTCCGTTTTTTTCATGAATGAATCTGGTCACCTGCATGGTGACACCCATAAAACAATATCATTGGCCTCGTATTCTTTGTATTCTGATGTTCTTCCCCCCTCTTTTCTTAATCTGAACGGTCTGGAGTGCAGCGCGTGAGTTTACGAAGTAAAATTTTTTACATCCTCCTGGCCCTTGCCGGTGTTGCCTTTCTTGGGCAGGCCTTGGTCATGGCTTTTATCATATTCCCTGATTTTGTTGAGTTGGAAGAGCAGGGGGCTGAACGGGACATGGGCCGTATTCATCAGGCCATTGTTTTAGAGACCAGAAGTGTTGATATCCTTTGTCATGATTGGGCCACATGGGATCATGCGGTGGATTTTGTTGAAGATCGCAGGGACGATTTTGTGGCGGTGAATATCCCTGATAATTTCTTTGATGATGCCTCTGTTGATTATCTCCATATTGTTGATGCCGTGGGCGAGACAAAATACCGTAAGGCCATCGATCCTGTGAGCGGTGAGGATTTTGTTGTCAGGGACGAGCCGTCTCTGTTTTTTAAGGGCAATACGAAGGGCGAAGCCTCTTTTCTGATGCGGACCGGGCTTGTGTTCGTTGGTGATGTTCCAGCACCGCTGATTCTGGTTTTGCGCCCCATTGTTAAGAGTGACGGGAGTGGGCCCGTTGCCGGGACCATGGTTATGGGCCGTTTTCTGGACCTGGACCTGCTGCAGCAGCGGGTTGGGGTTGACCTTGCCTTTATCCCTCTTGCCGAAATCCCGGCTGCGGGTGATGAGCGCAATGCCCTGAAGCTGCTCCAGGCGGGAGGGAAAACGCCGGTCTTGCGATGCGGGCAGGGGCGCATTTATATGTATAGTTTGCAGCAGAGTATTCACGGTGGAATGCTGTCCCTGCTTGTCGCTCAGAAGCCGGCTGATATCCGCCAGAGGGGCGCTCATGCCACGCAGGTCACGATGGCGTGTTATCTGGCCGGGTGTCTTTTCCTCCTGGGGGCTGTGTATTTCCTGCTGAGCCGAATTGTGACCAGTCCGATTCGTGTGCTTGGGCAACAGACAAGAGAGATTGTCAGGAGTGGCGATTTTTCTGGATCTATTCTGACCCGCGGCCATGATGAAATTGCTGATCTTGGCCAGGGTATCAACGGTCTGCTCCAGCGCATCGTTGACCATGAAAAGGTTATTGCTACGGTGAATACGAAGCTGCTCCTCCAGAGTTTAACCGATCCTCTGACCGGGCTTGCCAACCGGCGTCATTTTGACACCTATCTTGGGCAAGAGTGGGGACGGTTGCAACGGACAAAGCTCCCCCTTGCGGTTCTGATGTGTGATGTGGATTATTTTAAGAAATATAATGATGGGTATGGTCATGTGAGGGGTGACAGCTGTTTACAGATCTTGGCCACGGTTTTAACGAATGCGGTTAAGCGCCCGGCCGATTTCCCGGCACGGTATGGTGGCGAGGAATTTGTGGTGCTGCTTCCTGAAACAGATTGCACTGGCGCGATGCGTGTTGCGCAACGCATTTGTGATACTGTCCGGGGTCAGAAAATTGAACATGCTGCCTCGGATGTAAGCCCGTGGGTCACCATGAGTGTCGGGGTTGCATGTCTTGTTCCTGACGAGGGCACGAACTCCGATCACCTGGTGCGAATGGCAGATGAGGCGCTGTACAAGGCCAAGGGTCTGGGCCGGAATCAGGTGGTCCAATTTTTGGCATAAGGATTGATGACGCGCAAGGCTGATAGGGAGTGTGGCAGGGCGTGATGACTGGAGAAGAGGGGAAGGTGATTCCCCTCAATCCTGAGTCAGTCTTTGGCAAATACAGGCCAGCAGGGATCAAATCTGCTTGGGTCCAGGAGGAGTTGGCAGGACAGCTTTTTCTCTGGATTGACGATGATGGGGCCCAGAAGATTTGCGGTCATATCCTGGGGTTTACCCTGGGGGATAGTGAGAACCAGCAGGGTGTCGTGGGGCTGTCCTGATAATCCAAGCTCTTCCTGGATGTTTTTAGGGATGACTGGATTATACTCCGGAATAATGGTGGCGGCCCGGATGACGACAAAGGCCAGGTTCGGATTGTCCAAGGATTGAAACCACATAAAGGGGGAGTCGGTGCTGTGGGAACGGAGGATGAATTGTTTGTCATCCGGGAACCCAAGAAACGGTGTAGTCATGGTGATGACTTTATCCTGCTCCACCTCAATGTCTCCGAAGCGTGACGTGGTAATGGTGATGGATGACGTGTTCATCTGTTCCTCAGCGGCTGCAATCATATTTGTATTCCTTTGCTGTGATTTGAGAGAGGGACTGTGCCCTATGACTGTGTATTGAATACATCGGTCAATGCGTCAAGATCATGAGGAGTTTCCTGCGCAGCACGTTTATTTTCTGCCATTATCTTTTCAAATACTTCGTTCCGGTGAATGGCAATATGTGGGGGGGCATCCACCCCGATTTTGACCTGACCGCCTTTCACCTCAAGAACTTTGATGGTGATATCATCGGCAATCGTAATGGCCTCACCAACCTTTCTGGCAAGGATGAGCATGGGGGTTCTCCTTCGTTTATCGTCTTTAAATCACTGCAGCTCCGGAAACCCTACCATGAAAATGGCATCTTGCGGACCTATTCATGGTATTTACTGTTATTATTTCAAATAATCCACGAGGCTGAGCTGCATGGTTTTTGCCGCCGATGACAGGGCCGCCTGGTAGGCGACTTCTTTGGCCTTTAAGTCCATCACTGCCTGGATGAAGTCCGTATCCTGTTTCTCCGACAGGTTTTCCCGGGTGGCAAGCTTGAGATTGGAGAATATTTCGGTTTGCACCGTGATGCGATTTGCCCTGGCACCAAAATCAGAGATCTGCGTGGTGAGGTTTTCCATAATGAGGTCAAACGCCGCAATGGAGTTGTCCAAGGCGTGAACCTGCATGTCAAGAGAGGTGATATTGACGATGTCGGTGAAATGGGATGAATCATTTTCGATATGAACGCTATACCGGTCAGGGTCATCTGTCTTGATTTCCAGATACTTGTCCGCGTTCCAGGCGGCATTCAGGCCGGGGATGCCGTTCAGTTTATCAGCAATGGATGCCAGGCTGTCTGTCGTGACATCGACACCAATTTTCATGGTAAAGGTTTGGGGCGGCTGATGGTCATGGTCGGTAATGGTGACCTCGAAGTTACCAGTTGAGAATTCATAGTCATCTTCAATAAAGCCTGTGTTGCCGCTGTCCAGCGTTGCCGTCAGATCATCGGCCCGGTACAGACTGGTGACCTCGGTATACTTGACGCCGAGTAAGGCATCCTCAAGGTTTTGCAGTTCATTAAAGACCCTGGTGTCCATCAAGGCTGTCTGGCCATTTTGGGCTATGGCCAGTTTATTCACCTTGCTTACCTTGATTTCAAGTTCGGAGTGGCGGTCTCCTGCATAGCGGATAGTTCCCTGTTGATCAATAATGCTCAGGGCGGAAACCTTCCCGTCGCCGATTTGATCTGCTGGCTCACCGGTAACGGCCTGGCCGCCGTCAAGCCCGAGGGCGATGAGCCCTGCTTCCAGATTGTCTGGTCCAAAAACAGGTGACTCAAGCATGTAGGTGCGGTCTGAGAGGAGTTGCACCTGACCGATATAAACCGAAGCACCGATGCCGGGGGGAAGGCTGCCGTTGATATGGGTAAGGGTCTCACCGTTAACCGAGGTTTCCACCTGGAGATTGCGGCCGTCAATGGCCTTAAGGATGAGTTTGCCGTCCATGTCTCTTGAGGCAACGATGCCGGTCTGGCTCTCCAGGCTGTTTATCCGGTCGATAATGACATTGTCGACATCCTGGTCAATGATCGCGGTTCCTGTGGGATCCGTGAAAATATCAACACCGTTGAGGATCAGGTCGCCGGGCAGCATGGTGCCCGCCTCCACCGGATCTCCGGCATAGACCATCGGCGGGGTGATTTCGGCTGTTACTGAGGTCTGGCTGCTCACGCTGTTTATGGCCGCAGCCTTGGCTGCGGCGGAGAATTCCGGGAGGACGGTGGATAGGCCGTCATCAACGGCTGCAGGAACGGCGATGCCGTTGATGCGGAGATCCTGGAGGCCCAAGGTGCCTGTCTTGTGGGTGGAATAGCTGGCCGGGGCGCTGTTGATATCCAGCGTATCCGGAGCCACGGTGGTGTTCAAGAACCCTGCGGCTTGCAATACTGCGGAGGAGGTTGTGCCGAAGGTGAATTCATCGGCAGATGACAGGAACAGCTCCCCCGTGTTATGGGCGAAGTCAGCCCCCCCTGTGACAGAGTCAGTGTTGTCCAGACCAATAAGGCCTGCTTCCAGGCCTCCAGCCGGCAGGTTGGTGATGGTAATACCGCCTTCATCACCATCCTGGATGTTACGCAGGATGATTGAGTTGTTAATGCCGCCATTCCCGTCATTCCCGCGTATTGCTTCCACCCCGGTGAGGCTGGAGAACGTATTGATGGCCTCAATGGTCTGTTGGGCGACTTCGGTGGCCGTGCCGTTCACGTTGAAGACGATGTTATGGGGGACGCCGTCACTGCCCGCAAGGTCAAAATCGATGGCCTGGGTTGTGGTTGCTGTGGCAGGGACATTGCCGCCCGTTTGTGTTGTGGTGAAGGCGGTAACCCCTGAGGTTGGGGAAACCAGGTTGATGGCATCCCGGAGATTGGTGGTGTTGAGGGGATTGATGCCATACTGGGTGGAGCCCGAATTGGTGAGGTCGACCGCGCCAACCGGTACGATCACTGGTGGTGTCGTGGTGCTGGAAAACTCCAGGTCATTTGCCAAGAGATCAACCCCGTCCTGAACGGTCCATCCCTGAGTAATGGTGGTGCCGCCTGTTAAGCCGGTGAGCAGGAGGTCGGCTTCAGAGGTGGTGCCGAAGGTGTAATCCGTTGCGGATGCCAGGCTGACCTGTCCGGTGTTGTGGGTGGCATCCGCTGCTGAGGAATCACCATCCTGGAGGTTGAGAATGGCTCCTTCACCTGCGCTTATGTTTGTGATGGTAATGGCACCTTCGTTGCCCGGCTTGAGGTTGCGCAGGACAATGGCGTTGATGACACCGCCGTTGATCCCATTGCCCAGTTCGGCCTCGACTCCGGTCGCCGCACTGTTGAGGTTAATGGCGTCAACACTACGTTGAGCAACCTGGGTTGCCGAGTCTCCCAGGAGTATTCCATAGGAGATGGTTTCCCCGTTGATGTCAAAGGCAATGATTTGGTTATTCGGGGCCGGGTTGGCCGTTGCTGCCCCACCGGCCACGAGGGTGGTGAGGCTGGCTGTAATGGAGGTGTCGGCGTTGATTTGATCGCGAAGATCAA
>JBFFNY010000130.1:0-5535 GCA_041562955.1 Desulfurivibrionaceae bacterium
AGCTCCGACATCAGTTTTATTAATGGTCACGGCACCGGCACCAGGGCGAACGATCAGGCTGAAACCATCGGCTTGAAGGCGGTACATCTCGACCGATGCCCGCTGGTTTCCACCAAGGGAGTCACCGGCCATACCCTGGGAGGAGCAGGCGGCATTGAAGCGGTGTTGACCCTGCAGGCCCTGCAGGAAGGATACAGCCCCGGCACCATCGGCTGCATCGAACCGGATCCAGAACTCGCTGTAACACCCTGTAACGCCGAAGAGGGGTCAACCCTCGCAGGGGCAATCGGCATGAGCCAGTCCCTCGCCTTTGGCGGCGGCAACAGCGCACTCATTATCGAGGCCCGGGTCAGATGATGGTGAAACTGACAGCGGTCGCCGACCTGAATTTCAGCGACCTGGAGATCCCGACGCAACTGGAAAACCAGCTCCGCCGCGCCGACCTCTTCACCACCGGAGTCGTGGCCTGCTGCCACGACCTGCTCAAGGGGAAAACCATTGACGGCGGACAGACCGGTCTCTTCATCACCACCTCCTACGGCCCCATGCAATGCAACCTGGAGGTCCTTGATGCCCTGGTGACAGAGGAACCGCTGTCACCCACCCTGTTTGCCCATTCCGTCTTCAACACTGCCAGCGGGTACGCCTCCCGCATCTTCGGCATCCATGGCCCAGCTGTAACCCAAACCTCCTACAGCTATCCGTTTTTCACGGCCTTGGCCCAGGCCAGGTTTGCCCTTGAGCAGGGTCAGCTTACCCATGCCATTGTCCTACAGGCGGAAACCTACTCACCCCTTTTAGAGGATGGCAAAGGTGGAACGGCTGTACCATGGGTTCCAGGGGCGGTGGCCTGGCTTCTCGGTCCGGAAGGATTGCCACTGCACCATGTTCAGGTCAACGAAACACCCTGCCCACCCCTGTCCCGCCTGCAGTACCGGGCGACAAGCTCCACCGGGACACGACACCACCATCCCCTGTCCATGGGGCTGGAGCTCAACCACCGCTTCACCACCAGTACGCTCCCGACACGGTACGACATTGACAGTGGTTTCGGCACCGTCCACCTGCTCTTCGGTGACCCAACATGATCACCCCGGTCATCACCCACCACGGGCTCCTCTCCTGCCTCGGCAACCTGCAGCAGACCTGGCAGGCACTTCTGGACAGGAGAACAGGGTTAACCCCCCTTGACCATGCTGAGATTTCAACCTGGGTCGGCAAAATTGAGTTACAGGCCCCACTGGGCAGTGCGCAGCGGGTTCAACACCTCATTGAGGCGGGGCTGCAGGATCTCCCCCGGGAACAACTCGATCCGGACTGCCACCTCATTGTCGCCACCACCAAGGGGGGTATTGATGATCTTGGTCTGCAGCAAAACGAATTGCAGAGCTGGCAGATTGGTGCGTATCTCAAAGAATATCTCGGCCTGCAGGGAGAAGCGACCACGGTGAGCGGCGCCTGCGCCTCGGGAACCATCGGTCTTATCCAGGCCGGTCAGAAAATCTGCACAGGGGAAGCCGCATCGGTACTCGTAGTGGGGATTGACATACTCTCGATGTTTGTGCTCTCCGGATTCGGGCAGCTTCTCGCCCTGGCGGAATCCGGCTGCACCCCCTTTGACAGGGATCGCACCGGACTATCGTTAGGGGAGGGGTTGGGATATATGCTGGTATGCCATCCGGATCATGCGCAGCAACAGCAGATTATTCCGGCGGCACACCTGACCGGATGGGGCGTCTCTGGGGACGCGGGCCATATCACGGCCCCATGCCGAAAGGGTTCGGGACTCATCAGAGTTTTTGCGGCCGCAACCGCTGAAGGAAGAAAGAAGGTGGGAGGAATCAACGGCCATGGAACGGGAACCGTTTATAATGACGGTATGGAAATCACCGCCATGAACTCCTTTTTCAAATCCCCCCCGCCCTTTCACTCCGTAAAGGGCGGCATCGGCCACTGCCTCGGCGCAGCGGGGGTTATGGAGGGATGTCTCTGCATCCCCAGCCTGAGAGAGGGGATCATACCGGCCACCACAGGACTGCAGTCACCCGACTCACGAACGACAATGGTGACAGGGGAGAGGGAACAACCACTGCATCATCCGTCCATCCTGTCCTGCAATTCAGGGTTTGGGGGAATTAATGCAGGAATACTACTGGAGAGAAACAACCTGTAGCCTTTGAGTCAGACAGAGAGCCGGCCTCTACCCTTGCGCGGATAAGCCAGAGACAGACCACGATATTACCCGTTAATCACTGCGGACCACCCACTCAAGATATCCATCTTCTGATCCTGCAATTTCTTGGCAATCGCCTTCACCTGGGCGGCCTCCAAGCCTAAAATCTGCGGGACCATGATTTTAGGCGGCGCGCCCACACCGGCCCAGCCAAACTTCAACTGCATGGTAATGGCATCGGCAAGATACACCGCTGATGCGGACAGAGTAAACTCCCCCGCCTTTCTGGGATCATGGTGATAGCGGACACTGTTGACAATGAACGGGCCGAGATTCCAGCGATGGGCCAGATACGCCCCTATTTCACTATGGGCAAGACCATACTCCTGCTCCGCCTCTGAGAGCGTCTTTGTATCACTCACATTGGCAAGGATATCGCGAAGTTCGTCCGGAAAGTAGAGACAAAACAACAAACGTCCCAGATCATGCAGCATGCCCACGGTGAACAATTCTTCAGGCTCGAGCCCGTCTACCTGTTCAGCGATCATCTTGGCACAGGTCGCCACGCCGATGGAATGGAGCCAGATATCCACCGCGTCAAATTCATCAAAGCCAAGATCATCACAAAATAGTCCAGACAAGGATAAACCGACGACAATATTCCGCACCTCTTCAAAGCCGACAGTGACGATGGCCCGGGACAAGGATGAGATTTCAATCCCTCCGGAATACACCGGAGAGTTGGCAATCTTCATCACCTTGGCCGTGAGAACCGGATCTCCTTTGATAATATGCTGTAAACTTTCGGCAGATGCTGAAACAGAAGAAAGGCCGGACAAGACAGCCTGCATGGTATGGGGAACCGTGGGCAAATCTTCAATGGCATCTAATCGTTGGACAAGGGATGGGGGCATAACATTCTCTCAACAGGTAAGCGAGTAGTAACGAGACTCCGGGTCAGCAGGCGCAGCGAGACTGCGATGGAGCGCATCTACAATACATAAACAACAAGGCATTCTAACATGAAGAACAGGGGAATTACATTTTTTTTCATTTTTTTTGCAGAGAACCCATGCTATAGTTGCGCAGTTTTTAATTGAGGTGGATAGGCTTTAAGTGTTTAGACTGTAAGGCATCTTATTCACAGCACCACCCTTAATCCGACAGCCTGCAGACTATAGCCTCAACACCCCTACTTTGGAGACATCTATGAATACCGAAAACTCTACGGCACTCTTTGCCAAGGCCCAGACACTCATTCCCGGCGGCGTCAATTCCCCGGTTCGCGCCTGTAAATCCGTGGGCTGCGATCCACGCTTCATCGCCAAGGCGCAAGGCTCCAGGATATGGGATGCCGACGGCAATGAATATATCGACTACATCTGCTCATGGGGTCCGATGATCCTCGGCCATAACCATCCGGCGGTACGCGAGGCCATCACCAAGGCCATGGAACACGGGACGAGCTTTGGCGCGCCCTGCGCCCTGGAAGTAGAACTTGCCGAAATGGTGGTGGATGCCCTGCCGTCAGTGGAAATGGTGCGGTTTGTATCCTCCGGCACCGAGGCCACCATGAGCGCCCTGCGCCTTGCCCGGGGTTATACCGGCAAGAATGTCGTGGTGAAGTTTGACGGCTGTTACCATGGCCATGCCGACTCCTTCCTCGTCAAAGCGGGTTCCGGTGTGATCACCCTCGGCATTCCAGGATCACCCGGTGTTCCCGATGACATTGTCAAGAACACCATCTCCATCCCTTATAATAATGTAGAGATTCTGGAAAAGACCCTGCGGGATGCCTCCCTGGACATCGCCTGCGTCATCATGGAACCCGTGGCGGGGAATATGGGTGTGGTCCTGCCCAAACCGGAATTTCTCCAGGCGGTGCGGACACTCACGGAAGAGTTGGGCATCGTGCTCATCTTCGATGAAGTGATCACCGGCTTTCGCGTCAGCTACGGCGGAGCACAGGCCAAATTCAACATCATGCCGGACCTCACCTGTCTCGGTAAAATCATCGGCGGCGGACTGCCCGTTGGTGCCTATGGCGGCAAGGCCGAGATCATGCGCCACATCTCGCCGGAAGGGCCTGTGTATCAAGCGGGAACCTTATCCGGCAACCCTCTGGCCATGGCCGCCGGGATCGCCACCCTCAAGGAACTTCGGAAACCCGGGTTTTATGAAGCCCTCGACGCCAAGGCGGAAAAATTCGCCGGAGAACTCAGCGGACTGGCCGCCAAACATTTACCCGAATCCTGCTTAAACCGCCAGGGATCGGTCATGACCACCTTTTTTGCCAAGGGTCCCATCACCGATTTCGACTCTGCCATGACAGCGGACACCGATAAGTATGGCGTCTATTATCGTGAAATGCTCAACCAAGGGGTCTACCTGGCACCATCGCAATTTGAAGGGGCCTTCATTTCACTGGCCCATTCCGAGGATGATTTAAGCCGGACACTGGAAGTAACTGAATCAGTATTCAGAAAACTCTAGCCCAACACCCCCTTTTCACCACCGGCTCCGAAAAGACGTTAAATCAGTGAATTGCAGGTAATTGCCCGACACGAACCTCGTACAATTACCCGCTCCCTTATTTAATTAAATGGTAAAAAATGGTTTGACTAACCGAGTCGGTCATGCTAATGGTTGAGCCACTTTTGAGAGACTTCATCCGTGTATAAAATGAATCCCTCATCAGTTTACAGCAGACCTACTCTACCGGTGATCCTAATGGGTGAAACGCGAAAACATGTGACCAAAATGGTCGCAGATTTCAGTACCATAGGCGCAACCATTGGACTTTGTGTCTTTATTGGTGCCATCGGTGGGCATTATATAGATAAGTGGCTGGATGGCAAGTATGAACCAACCTTCACTTTAATCGGGCTGGGATTTGGCGTGGCAGCCGCATTTAAAAATTTATATGCACTGGCCACCCGTAAGGATTGGGACGATGGAAAGGGAGATAAACCTAAACAGTAGCGACATCTCAGTTAAAAAAATTGAGAGATTAAGCTGGCTCCTGACTGCAGTTATGATCCTTGTATCCCTGCTCTGCTTCACCGTTGAAACAGCAAAGGCTGTTTTGATCGGCGGGCTCATTGCCAACATCAGTTTCCTGTTTATGAAACGTGATCTGGTCAAGGCCATGCAGGGTCTTTTGGGAGCCGTAAAGGTGACCTTTTTATTAAAGTACTATGCCAGGTTTACCGCCTTGGCTTTAGTTTTGTTTTTTTTGATCAGGTATGGCCAGCTGGCCATCGGGGGCATGCTTCTAGGTTTGTCCTCAGTGGTACTCAGTATCGGTTTTACCGCGATCAACCAGTTAAGAAGAGATTCGCTATCAAAAAAAAACATTGATA
>JBFFNY010000131.1:0-5497 GCA_041562955.1 Desulfurivibrionaceae bacterium
CATAAAAACTTCTTAAAATCCTATTATCTTATTCAATAAAAAAAGGCATGGGCCTTTTGTATTTCCTCAACCACCGATGGAAACCATACACGCATTGTTTTCAGACTCTCAGACAGCATTGCTTTGGCATCACTATCCATGGATTTCAAAACGGGTTTTTCCACCAGATTTTTCTTCCACGTATTCGCCACAATATCAGCACCATGAACAAGAAGAACTAAATCCCTATTTACCATTTTCTTATTCACATCATGGTGACAACGCAACACATCAATAAGGGAATCAGGCAAAAGCCATTTACGGGCAACACGGGCGGCGACCTGACAATGGGTTGTCTCGATAATATTGTTTTCAGCTGCATAAGAGGTCAACCCGGTTTTCTTTTTTTCCGCCCAGATCAATCCAAACTCTTTGGGAAAATATTGCACAAGTATCACCTTGCCAATATCATGCAGCAGACCGGCGGTAAAGGCCTCTTCCGGCTCACAAAGTTTAGTTTGCTCCGCAAATTTCTGGGCAATCAGGGCTACAGCAACCGAGTGGAACCAAAAATCGGCAATATCAAAGGAGTCGCAATCCAAATCCTTCGAAAAGGTTTGATTCACCGCAACAGAGAGTACAGCACTGTGCAACGCCTTGAATCCTAAAATGACCACCGCATGGGGTAAATTGTTGATCTGGGACCGGAACCCATAAAATGAAGAGTTCACCAGTTTGAGTATCTTGGCGACAATAGCCTGATCTTTATCAATAACCTGGGTCATTTGCTGGACAGAGATAGAGTCATCCGCGAGCATCCTGTTCACTTCCATAGCCACAGCTGGCAACGTTGCCAGCTCAAGAACGTCATCCAATTTTGATAGAATTTCAGGCATACAGGAACAACCCTTTGCGCAGTTAGTAATTTTACTTTTTTCAGAATTCGTAACATTCCCCAAACCATTACTAGTTTCGACCTTTTAGGCTCTCAAGGTCAACTCTTTTATACCGTTTCCCGGCAAGAGCATGAAAACTTGACAGAGATCGTATCTTTATCCCACAATAAGCCCGTAGACTGAGTCAGTTCAACTTTTCACAATGGGAATCGTATGGGTAAAAAACCTGTCATTGTCGCTGTCGATGACATGAAAGCAATCAGAATATTAGTCGAACAAACCTTAACCGATGCAGGTTTTGAGGTTATTCTTGGGGAGAATGGCCAGCAGGGGCTGGAACTTTCAAAAAAGTATAACCCCGACCTCATTATCTCAGATGTTGAAATGCCCGTAATGAATGGTCATGACTTCTGCAAAGCGATAAAGAAAGATCCAAACCTGCGCAAAACATATTTCATCCACCTGTCGACCCTTGATACGACAGACAACAAGGTGGAAGGCCTTAATCTTGGAGCGGATGACTATATTTCCAAGGAGACACCGCCCAATGAGCTTGTTGCCCGTGTCAAGGCCGGGCTGCGCATTTGCACCCTGCAAAAGCAACTGGATTTCACACACACCAAACTTCTTCAAGCTGAAAAGATGGCTGCCGTCGGTCAACTTGCTGCTGGAGTCGCCCATGAGATCAATAACCCTACAGGTTTTATCCATTCGAATCTCCACACCTTGAAAGAATACAGCCAGGATGTGTTGAAGATCATCACCGCTTACGACAATCTCATTACCAGTTTAAAACAGGAGGGCAGCACCCTCTCAAAACAAGTTTCAGAGATGTTAACTCAGGTTGAAACCTTACGGGAAAAGATTGATCTGGATTTCATTATTGCAGATATGGGAGACCTCCTCACTGAAAGCTACGAGGGGACTGAGCGCATCAAGAAAATTGTCTCGGGTCTGAAAATATTTGCCCATCATGGTGAAGAAAAAAAGGAGGAAATCGATATCAACCAATGCATTGACACCACATTGGACGTGGTGAAAAATGAAATAAAATACAAGGCCCAAGTCAGCAAAAATTATCAGAAGGATCTACCACTCATCAAAGGATTCCGGCAGAAACTGAGTCAGTCTTTCATGAATATCCTCATCAACAGCGCTCAGGCGATTGAAAAGGATGGTAAAATTATTATTGCAACTCGCCAACAGGATGACGTTATTCGCATTTTATTCAGTGATAACGGGAAAGGAATTTCCCGAGAAAACATTCGAAAGATATTTGACCCGTTTTTTACCACAAAGGATGTTGGAGGTGGAACAGGGCTTGGCCTTCATATTGCCTACACCATCATCACCGATCTTGGCGGGACGATTGAAGCCAAAAGTCAGGAGGGAAAAGGGACCGTCATCGCCATTACTCTTCCCATTGATTCCTCAAATTCTTAAGCATGATAACCAGTCGGCCATTGTCTTTCCCCCCGGACAGACTACTCACAGCCCGCAGTTCAGGATAAGGGCGACCCTGATCAACAAACCCGATCTCGACATCAAGAAACTCTCCAACACCGGCCCCTTGCAGCTGCATACAAAATTCGTTAAAACCACCGGCAAAAACAAAGACATCCGAGAAATTTTTCACCAGGATCTCACCCCGCTTCAGGCCAAGTAAACGACAGGCAACGACATTCACATAGGTCACATGTTCCGTCTGGCGATCAATGAGAAAGACAGGATCCGAAGTCGCATCCATCAGTCCTTTAAACATGGTCCTGTCCTGATCGACCTGCTGCGTTTCTAAATACGTAGAAAGACGACCGGCAATAGTCTCAAGAAGCACCTGCTCTTCCCTGGAAAAAACATCCTCGTGACCTGGAGGAGTATCCAGATAACACACCTCAACAGCTCCATGAACTTCACCCGCAACCTCAATGGGGAAATGTAATTGATGACTGGTCTTGTCAAATGGTTCGGATACCGCCTCGTCGTCACCTAAGGTTAATCGCGCCACTGCAAGATGAGGGTACTTCATTGCCAGAGGAAGAAGATTCACCACCTTTTGCACAACCTCGGGCAAGGTCAGGGAAAGCTGCTTGAGAAAACCCGAGACCCCAAAAAGACAATGGAGCTCCTGCACACGTTTGGTGAGATTCGTGTGTAATCGTTCAACCTGTTTCTTGGTAAAATCAAGTTCTGTAAGATCGAGATAACTTTTCAGAGTAAAAACAGATTTGTTAATTGTAATGGGTACGACTTTTTCAAGTACCGGAAAACGTTCCCCTGTTTCTCGCAGTAACTCCCGGTGGCGCATATTGGCGCCATGATTCTGAGCAAGATCAAAATGATGATTTACAGGTGAGTCCTTTACCTCAAAATCTTCGATACGCCGACCGACAAGCTTATCTTTATCAACACCAAACATGGTGCAGGCAACAGGATTAACAAACTCAATTTCCCGGGTAGCGGGGTTGACCACGGTGACACCTGTCTGCACCGAGGCTAAAATAACACGCAAACGTTCTTCTGATTCACGAAGCTGCGCCCGTCTTTTCCGATCGGTGAGCTGATGTTTCCTGTACCGGCCCAGCAATCCCCGTAACTGCTGCCGAAAGAGGGCCCAGTGAAACAGCCAGGCAACCAGAAACCCGCCGGACACGAGAAGGGGCCAATAACGGCGACCAAAATCATCAAAAATCTGTAGAAAGTCAGCGTCCATACATCTCCTTCATTGATTGCAGCAAGAAATCAGACTTCAATAACGTCTCACACCTCACAAGGAACTCGAATGCACCGCAAGCCAGACCTAAGATAAAAACTCTTCCGCTTCATCGACATCAGCCTTGCTGCCAATGATCAGAGGAACCCGTTGATGCAGATCCTCCGGCTCAATATCAAGGATATTGCGCCCATCATCGGTGATGGCCCGTCCACCCGCCTCTTCAATAAGCATGGCAAGGGGGGCCGCTTCATAGAGAAGACGTAATTTCCCATGGGGTTGCTCCAGATTTTTCGAGTCTCTGGGATAGGCAAACAACCCGCCTGTAATCAGATTACGATGAAAATCTGCAACCAAGGAGCCAATATACCTTGTGGAGTAAGGTCGCCCTTTTGCTGGATCAGACTCTCCGAGTGAATCAAAATAATCACGGACATTCTGTTGCCAGTATGGACGATTCCCGGCATTAACACTCAAATATTTAGACCGTTCAGGTGTCTTGATATCCGCATGGGAGAGATAAAATTCGCCAACACTGGGATCAAGGGTGAAACCGTGAACCCCTTCACCCGTGCTGAACACCAGCATGGTCGACGAACCGTAGAGAATATAGCCTGCAGCAACCTGCTTTCTGCCGGACTGGAGAATATCGGCTTCAGTCCCCTGACCAGTAGCGGTCACTCTCCGATGAATTGAGAAAATCGTGCCTATACTTACATTCACATCAATATTCGAAGAACCATCCAAGGGATCAAAGGCCAGGGTATACTTGCCGATATATCCATCCTGAACAGGGATAACATGATCTTCTTCCTCAGAGGTCATCACACAGAGATAACCAGACCTTGCCATACGATTAATAATGGTACGATTGGCAAACTCATCCAGTTTCTGGACCTCTTCCCCCTGAATATTTGTTTTCCCTGACATGCCAAGAATGTCTGCAAGGCCAGCCATATTAACCTCAGCCCCTATTGTTTTAGCGGCGACGATCAGCTCATTCAGCAACCCGGACAAATCACCTGTCGCTTCAGGGTGCAGGCGCTGACTATCCATAATATGACGACTAACAGTTACTCCAAGTGGCCTTCTCATACATTCTCCCATGACAAATTGTCACCCAGCAATCTGAGTGCTGGTAGTGTTACTACGCTATAATAATTAAGAGTTTTTAAACAATTCTCACATTAATTCAACCTCTTTATATACCCCATGTCCCCGTTGCAGACCAGACTGAATATCTGCATCAAGAAAAGAGTCGTCAAGAAACCTGGCAAACTGATAGTCAGCCCAACAACATTTCTTGAAGCTTGGCGAGTAAGACCTCGCGCGAAAAAGGCTTACTGATAAACTGCGAGACCCCGGCCCGGAGAGCGGCTTCACGCTGGCTGAGCTCTGACTCGGTCGTCGCCATGAGAACAGGCAGATTCTTATAACCTTCGATCTGGCGCAGCTCCGTCACAAGTTCAACCCCATCTTTGTTCGGCATGTTCATATCGGTAAGAAGCAGATCAATGGTCTCAGGAAACTTTTCCTGCTGAAAGAAGACCATGGCCTCCTGCCCATCTTGAACAGAGACCACATCAAAACCTACCTCCGAGGCCACTTCACAATAAAAACGAATAATCGCCAGGGAGTCATCAGCAACAACCATTTTCTTCCCTGAAAAAGGCAAGGACTGTGCTGGTTGACCGTTAAAACATCGCAACTCTTCCGGTAAAAGAGGTGTGACCTTGTCTTCAAAAAGTAAAACACAGAACTGCTGCAACCCTTTATCACCTCGAGCACAAACCTCCTCAACCAAAAGAGATCGATACTCCGGAATGTCATAGATCATCTGCAGCATATTTTTAGCCCGTAACGATAACAGCTTGCGCACCATAGCCCGGGCCCAATTCTTATCAGAGACATG
>JBFFNY010000132.1:0-5490 GCA_041562955.1 Desulfurivibrionaceae bacterium
TAATGCAAATTAATAATGAATCTATTTGTAAAATGTTTCGAGTCGCCAGATGTCATAAAAGTACGTTGAATTAATGGCTTATGGCTAGCGTTGCCCACTGTCTGTTTGGTTCTGGAGAGGGGTGGTTGAATCCTATGGGGGGGCAGTGCATCTATTCTGAAGCTGTTCCCCCCCCGTCCGATTCAAGGCGGAACAGTATCGATGTTCCTTCTTCTGGTCTGCGAGTAAGCCCCAAATATTCCGACTCTTACCACCCTGTATTTCTTCTGTTTCTGTAATTCTATCCCTTGACGTTTTTAACGTCCTCATGGAGTCAATAAACTTGCTTTGGCTCGATAAAAAGTCATATCATGTAAAAAAGTGGCAATATCTGTACTATATAGTGCCTAAATATATCCTCTACGCTGGCTGAAGAAAAAAGATATGTAAAAATGAGGAGTGTTAGCTGTGAAAATATCACGTCGATCATTTACCAAAATAATGGCCTCCGCTTTAATGTCCACCTTGACAGGGTGTTCAACCCTATTCCCCACCCCCCGTCCTGGACCAGAAAAAACTTTGCCGATGAGACCACGTTCAGAGGTGTTGCCGAGGTCGATGCCATGTGCAGAAGTTTTAGCACGGATTGAACCATGGTTCAGATCCTATGACAATTCTGTTATAAAGCTCTATTCAGATGATACGCATACGATGGCCTTTTCACATTGGTTAGAGCATGGCCTTATTCTGGACGGGAAAAAAACGAGTTTCAAATATGATAAAGCAAGTCATTATCAAATCGGAAACCGTGGGCCTGCAATTATTTCCGATACCTATTCTGTGTATGAAATTGAAAAATTATATTCACTGTTGAAAACGCCTCAACCATACTGGCCGGATGAGGTTCACGATGTGGTTGAAAAAATAAAATCAGGAAAACTCAAAATAAGTCGAGGGGTGGTACACTGGCATAGACACCATGATAAATTAAAAGATCCAGCTGCATTTAAGCTCACGGAAACGTATTACATGATCGTTTATGCTGCCTCACAAGATGGGGATATCCCTGTTCTGGAAATTACTCATAACTCGGTTGCCAAATATAAGCGTGACGCATTATTTTTTGATGTTGAACGTTTATTGTCTAAAGCTGAATCAGGAGATGGACTCTTTCGGGCAGCTGATTCTGTCGTCGTTAAGTGGCAGGAATTACCCGAAACAATCGGTATATCGAGAAAGAACATATTCTGGGCAGCGGCAGATCTGGAAGCCAGTAATGCCGCAAAAGAGATATATTACTTCAGTGATGAGACAGACCCTGTCTCCAACTTGGATTTGTTTTTATTATATAGCCCTGACCAGCATGCCGGAGCTGTACTGACACAATTTATGAATGTTATTTTGAATCGAGGTGAAAGTGGACTGCCAACATTTAGCGTGGAAACGATTAATGGCGCCAATCATTACAATTATTTCTATAGAGAAAATGGCTGGACTGAGGTTGATGTCGGCCACTCAGGCATTGAGATGCCGAATGAGGACGGTGACGCGTTTAATAAATTTTTAGAATTTATTGCGGTTTCAATACCTGGAATGGTTTCCTATCTCGGCGACGGGAACTTCAGTGTCATAATGGAGCCACTCGGAGCACTTGTTGTCGAAACCGGCACAAGAACTTCACCCATGGTGGGGATAGGTCTTTGTGCAATAGATGTAGGGAAAATAATTGGCGGGCCGGCCCTCGCAAGAGGGGCTGGTGTCGCAGCGGCTCGAGCTGTAGATAATCATGATGGTTATAAAGGTAAAAAATATACAGAATCCGCGGAGAATCAGAGAAAGATTACGGCCCTGAATCTGGCAGGTTTTCTATGTGGCCCCGTGACACCCCCGGGGGAGACCTCAGACCCCTTGCCAGCCCAGCGGGTAAGTGATTGCCGCGATTGTGTCTCTGCTTCAGAGGCGTATGATAATTATGCAGATGGTGCCCGGGATGGAGTTGTTGTGCAGGCTGGAACCCGCTGTGCCGATTATGCAGAAAATGAGGCCTATATAGATTCCATAGAAGATGGAGTAATGCGCGGCTGCTCGAATTTCATGTAATACCTGTCAGGGCTGTCAGCTCTGATGATCCTGTCCTTCTCGTTCTGAAGCGGAATTTTTTTGTGGTCAGTGGGAGAGATGAATCCCGTGGCGCACATTGAAGGTCTGCCGGTGACCCCTCCTCCATTGTGGACTTGAGAACGTCAGCATGAGAAAAAAACGGAAGTGGGGTTGATTCGGATTCTGCATGAAACTCTGGGCAAAAAAATAGGGCAGAACCTGTCGGTACAACTTGCACGGGGTGACAGGACTGCCCTGGGGGCACAGAGTAAGGGGATGAAATCAGTTTGTGGTGGAATATTCGCCGTCTGAATAGTTTTCAAGCAAGGTGCTTAATTGGCTTTGTTGATTTTCATCCATTGGTGTAAATCTCATTCCCACCCGCCGTAGAACAGTTGCGTTGGCTGTAGGGGATGATGGTGTGTCAGAGGTGTAGATTGTTGAACAGCCGAGTTGGCTGAGAAGGTAACCTTCAATATTGTTCAGGAGGTTTATTTCAGAGATATGCTGGATGTCCGCATCTTTATAAACCATGAATTCAATAGCAATCCCAGTTTGACTGATGTTGATGATCTCACCGAAATTTTCAGATCCAAAGGCCACAAACCCCCTTTTGAGACGGTGACGGGGAGCCCGGCGTGTATCAATAGGTTCAATGCTGATTTTATCCAGTTCTGAACAGGTTAAGGTATCTGTTGGACTCATGCGGCTCACTCTCTATAAAACTTCATATTTAAACTGTTAAGCGCGGTGATGAATCAGGCGCTTGGTGCATCTCTTTAAACTGTTTATATTTTATGAGTTTACAATACGGGATCTGTTCCCTCTCTACAATCGGCAGAGCGTTTAAAAAACGCCTAGGCGAAACGTTTAGGGGTGGGTGTGGGGTGTTGTTGGCAGGTCGCCTATTGCTTGAATTGGTCATGGAGCCGAACAATGAGCTCACTGGTGGTCTGGCATTCCATTTTTTTCATAATATTGGCCCGATGAACCCGTACGGTCTTGGGGCTGATAAAGAGGATGGTTGCGACCTTCGTCGTATCGAATCCCTGGCCGATCAGGCTGGCAATTTCCTGTTCCCGCGGGGTCAACGTCGTGGCTTGTTTGTTGTCGACTGGTTGTTGGCCTGAGATCATGGTGTCGATGATCTTGGTTGATACGGTCGGGCTTAAATAGGTTTGTCCGGCATGAACCTGGCGAATGGCAGCTTCAAGTTCGCCTGGCGGGTCAAGTTTCTGAACATAGCCCCGGGCTCCGGTCTGCATGGCCTGTTGAATAAAATCAGAACTGTCATGCATGGAATACATGACGACACCTGTTTTACTTGAGATGGACCGAATTGCTGGAATCATATCAATCCCGCTCATTCCCCGCATGGTAATGTCAAGGATGGCTATGTTCGGTTGTTTCTGGCCAATGAGGCGTAGACCGTCAACGCCGTTCCCTGCCTCCCCGACGACTTCCACGTCCTTGAATTCAGCGAGCATGCTGACAATACCCCGCCGCAGAAGCGTGTGGTCATCAACGAGAACAGTGGTTATGGATGAAGGGGATTGCGGACACATAAGGGCATGGGGAAGATTTGAAATGAGTACATCAAGGGTTTAAAAAACGGCAAACGAATGGCCCCCGTCGGGAGGGTACTGTACCGTATCATACGCCAAAAAAAAAACTACGCCATAGTTTATTCATGTTCCGAGTTCAAGGGTGATGTCTTCGTTGCTCTTGAATATCGGCAGCCGGATAGTCATAATGGTTCCCCACCCCTCGCGGCTGGCGACATCGATTTTACCATGATGGCGTTTGATGATGCCGTAAATAACCGAGAGGCCGAGTCCCGTGCCTTCCACTTCCGGTTTGGTGGAAAAGAAGGGCTGGAAAATAGCATCTTTATGTTCTCTCTTGATGCCTTTCCCGGAGTCGGCGACAGAGAGTTGTACCATATCTCCGACGGTCTGGGTGGTGATGGTTATTTTACCGCCTGCGGTCCCCATGGCGTGGGTGGAGTTGTTGAAAAGGTTTAGGGTGACCTGTTTGAGTTGATCGTATACCCCTGCCACAGGTGGGAGCCTTGGGGAGTAGTTTTTGATAATGACAATGTTGTTCTGGGTCAGATTCTTGTTTGAGAGGAGAATCATGGAGTCAATGACCTCATGAATATTTACCGCTTCAATGGTGCCGGTGGTTGGCCGATTGAAATCCTGCAGATTCTTGATGAGGCCTGTGATGCGGTCGCATTCTTCCACGGCCATAGCGGCCATTTCGCGTTCTTCGTGTTTGAGTTTGCTGTGGACCAGCAGGTTCACAATGAAAAGGCGAATGGCGACAATAGGACTGCCGAATTCATGGGCAATGGAGGCGGCAAGCTTACCAATGGCACTGAGTTTTTCGGCGTGGAGGAGTTGATCGTAGGTGTTTTTTAACTCGCCTGTCTTTTCTGCGACCCTTTTTTCAAGGAGAAATTGGGCTTTCTGCAAATCTTTGGTGATTTTCTGTTTCTCCTGGACTTCAACCAATAATCTTTCATTGGTTGCGGCAAGATCCTTTGTCCTGGCTTGGACCTCTGCCTCAAGGGAGTCTTGGTCCCGGGCAAGATTTTTATTGAGGTTGTCCAGCGTGATTTGCTGTTCATGCTCATCGTGGAGGAGGACAGCAAAAATAGTGATGAGGAAAAGGGTGCAGAGAAACTCACCGATGAAGATATTGTTGATGAGCCCTGAGCGGACACCATAATCATGAATGCCGCCCAGAAAGGTCGATAAGAGTGCCATTCTGGAGAACAGGCCGTGGGCGCCAATGGTCTCGGTTGCCAGGAGTTTGAACAGGGTGTAGCTGCAAAAAATAACAGTGAGAATGCCATAAAAGGTCAGGATGGGGCCTGGAATGCCAAATCGGTAATTGAAAACGATGGAGAACAGGGTGTGCTGCTGATGGGTGATGGGGCCGGAAAGAAAATAATTGGTTGGAATAGTCAGGCTGATGAGCCCGGTGAGGAACATGAATATCTTGGGGATCCGGCTTGGTTTCGGAAAGTTAATGCCGTAGATGATGTAAGACCAGGCCGAAAAACTGAGCATGAGGCAGAAAATTCTGGCGCGATGGAGATAGAGCGGGATAGGATCTCCAGTCTGGAAAGAAAGAAGAAGCCCGAAAAAGACATAGAGGCAGCCGCTGAAGGTCGCCACGGAGAAGTGGACATAGTTGTTGAGCTTCTTGTGGACGATAAAGACCTTGCCCAGATGGTACAGGGAAAAGCAGAAAAGAACCGCTGTGATATGTGATAGTATGAGCTGATAGACGTCCATTATTGGCTCAACCTAGCCACTGATGGGATGGAAGTCAATAATGAAGAGTATCCTGGCAGGATAAACGGTGAGTGATTTGTTATGCAGATGTCTCTGGTGAGAATAA
>JBFFNY010000133.1:0-5457 GCA_041562955.1 Desulfurivibrionaceae bacterium
GCCCACTTCATGGAAATGGATGGATTCTGGGGGGACACCATGGATGGCGGCTTCCGCTTCGGCCAGGGTGTGGAACACGGCAAGGGCGGTGTTCTGCACGGCTGGCTTGAGGTTGCTTGCTTTGATGAGGGTTCGAATGTCTGCATGGGTGCGGTGGTGGTGGCTGAAATCTGTACTGATCTCAACCTTGGTGGCCTCGACGGTTCCTTTCACCACCTGCTTCGTGTGCAGCGTGTATTCAGGAAGCTGCAGGAGCTCGAGCTGACGGCGCAGCTCCTGTTCCGGGAGACCCGCATCGAGGAAGGCACCGAGGAGCATATCGCCTGAGATGCCGGAGAAACAGTCGAGATAGGCTGTGCTCATCCGAGGATGAGTCCTGTTGTCAGTGGATAGCCTTGAATGAAGGCGCTCACCGCCATGCGCTTCTTCCCTTCAAACTGTATTTCCGAAAAGAGCAGGGACCCCTTGCCAGTGGCAACGGTGATCCCTTGTTTTGATACGTCAACAATGGTTCCGGGGGGGGCGGCGCTATCACCGTCCAGCACCTGCGGTTTGAAGGGCCGCAGCCATTTATCGCCCAGCATGGTGGTTGCTTTGGGCCAAGGGTCCAACCCCCGGATCTGACAACTGATGCGGCGGGCCGATTGACTCCAGTCGATCGTTCCCTCCTCCTTCGTCAGCATGGGGGCATCGGTGGCATCAGCCTCATTCTGCACAGTGGGGGGGAGTTTGTCCGCACGCAGGAGATCCAGCGCCTGCACAAGGAGTGTGCCGCCAAGGGCTGACATCTTGAGTCCAAGGGTTGCGGCGGTGTCATCATCGCTGATGGCCAGGGGTTTGGGCAGGAGAATATCGCCGGTGTCCATCCCCGCATCCATCTGCATGATGGTGATTCCCGTCTGCTTATCTCCTGCCAGGATGGCCCGTTGCACCGGTGCCGCCCCGCGGTATTTCGGAAGGAGTGAGCCGTGCACGTTGATCGTGCCGAGGGGGGGGAGATTCAAGACACTCTCCGGGAGAATCCGGCCATAGGCGGTGACCACAAACAGGTCCGGCTTGTAGGCCAGGAGTTCGTTGTGAAACTCTTCGGTGCGGATCTTGACGGGCTGTAGGACCGGGATGTTGTGGCGTTCCGCCAGGATCTTGACCGGGGGGGGCTGGACCTTGCGTCCCCGGCCCTTGGGTCGGTCTGGCTGGCAGATCACGGCCACGATGTTTTCGCCGTGGTCGAGCATGGCCTGCAGGGAGGGGACCGCAAATTCAGGGGTTCCCATGAAGATGATGTTGTTGATCACACTCATCCCTGTTTCTCCGCCAGCTCTTTTTTGAGTTTCTTTTTATACATGGCCCGTTTGAGAACCGATATCCGGTCAAGAAATAATGTGCCTTCAATGTGATCGAATTCATGCTGAATCACCCGGGCAAACCAGTCTTCCGCTTCGAATTCAAGGGGGTCGCCGTCAAGGTTCTGTGCCGTCACTTTGATATGGGTGAACCGTTTGACCTTGGCCGTGAGGTCCGGCAGGCTCAGGCATCCTTCTTCTTCAAGTTCAGCCCCTGTCGCCTCGGAGATTTCAGGGTTAACCAGAACAAGAAGTTCACTCTCCTCATCTTTTGCGGTGATATCCATAACGACAAGACGAATGGAGTGGCCGACCTGCGGGGCGGCAAGGCCGACTCCCGGGGCGTCGTACATGGTTTCAGCCATGTCTGCAACTAATGCTTTAAGCTCATCGTTGAACTCGGTTACACGGGTTGTTTTCTTGCGTAACACGGGATCGGGGTAGGTACGTATTCTGAGAAGTGCCATTTTTTTGAATGTTGTGTGAAGAGTCAGGGGTGGTGGTGTAAGCAGTGTTGTTTGGTGATGTTGATGCTCACACCTTCGTTATCTTCCCTTACTATAATCATAAATGAACAAAAAAGGGAGTATCCATGGTGGATGCCCCCTTTTTTAGCAGATCTGTCTTGTTTTTGCGAGAATCTTATTGCAGCAGGGAGTCGATACACTCCAGGAGTTCCTTGGGCTTAAAGGGTTTGGTGAGAAAGATGTTGATACCGGCATCACGGGCGGCCTGTTTTTCATTGTCGTTTTGTTCGGTGGTGATCATGATGAGGGGCAGGTCCTGCAGCCTGAGGTCGTTCCGGATCTCACGGGCCAGTTCAATGCCATTTTTTACCGGCATATTTAGATCGGTCAGGACGATGTCCACCTCATGCTTGGCGAGGATGTTGAGGCCCTGTTGTCCATCCATGGCGGTGAAGGTGGTGTACCCCCTTTTGTTGAGAATGTTTGCTGACATGCGCAGGACGGCAGGGGAGTCGTCAACCACGAGTATTCTCAGGTCCTGATGGGCATTGGCTGCTGTTGAATCAACAGGTGTGTTGTCCCATAGGGTGCGGAGTCTTTTACATTGGGGTTTGAGCAATAACGACTTGTACTGTTCCTGGACTAAGGTGGAGGAGCTGTTACGTATTAACTTGAAAATAGGTGGGAAAAGATCCTCGTAGTCAATGAGTCGTTCCAGAATGGCGGTGGCTGCCACATAGGTCATGGCCTCTCTGATTCGTTCAGCCTTCTCGTCATTCTTCTGGAGATTGCGCCTGATCTTGCCTGCCGCCACGGCGCAGATATTTTCTTCCAGATAGGTGAGGACAAGGGTTCGAATACCGATGTCCGGGTCATAAACTCCATCGTAACAGGTATAACAGGTCTGGGAGGATGAAATGTTGCCCAGGGCTTCATAAGCGGCGAAGCGGATATTTACATCGCTTTCCCGGGTTGTGATAACCAAGTAGGGGAAGATTTCCTGATGGTCCATATGGGCCAGAATATTTGCGGCCATGATCTTTTCGTCACGGTCGCCCTTGGTGAGTTTTTTGACAAGGGGGGCAATAGCCGGTTCATTAATTTTGATAATATGGTCGGCGACTTCGCGGCGGATAATAGAATTGGGATGATGGATATGGTTGGTCAGAAAACCGGTGTTCGATGCGGACTCTTTCGCTGCCATGGCATTGAGCATTGCCAGTGCCGGTATTTCAGGGAGACGTTCAAAGGCGTCGCGAAGATCATAGAGCTCGGGTTGAATCTGTCCCATTGACGCCACGGCTGTGGAGGCGATGACCGGGTCATCGTTGAAGCAGAAAGGTTTTAACAGTTCCAATGCCGCGGGGTCTTGTAATTCGCCAAGGGATTTCAGCGTGACCCGAAGCAGCTCGGGATCCGTCGGTGCTGTTGCTCCCGCTTGTTTGAGGATGGTTTGCAGGGCCGGCAATGCCGCTTTGAGTTGATATTTGCCAGCCAGCTGGGCGCAAAGGGTCTGCACCTTGATGCCGGGATGGGCTAATCCTTCAATGATAGAGTCGCGCTTGATATTCAGGAGCTCCTTAATGACCGAGTCAAGAATAACATTGAGCGGGTCATCGGCAAAGGGGTGCTCAATGAATTCCCATAACGCGGGAATGGCATCGGTGAGCTTTGTATTTTCGATCTCCTGGAGGAGATCGATCTGCTCGATGAGATCATCGGACTGCAGAAATTTTTCAAGGAGTGGGGACGGGACAGGGGCGTCCTGTGTTTTTCCCCCTCGACCTTTCTCCGCCGAGTCAAAGGAGCCATCTATAATAGCCTTGTACGTCTTGATCTGGCTTGTGGTGTCAATACTGCTCGACTGGATGGGTTCCCTGAGCATCTCTTTTAAGGTGTCAAGCCCGGAAAAGAGATGGTCCATGTGTCCCAATTTGATTTGCAACGTGCCGTTGCGCACCGCAGCAAAGATGTCTTCCATGGCGTGGGCCAGGGTGCTCATTGCTGTCAACCCTACAAAACCGGCATTGCCTTTAATGGTATGCAGGGACCGAAAAATCTGGCCGATGAGTTCCTGGGGAAGGTTGTCGATCTGCTCCTCAAAGCTCATGAGATCGTCGCCAAGGCCATCCATAATATCTGCAACTTCGGTGTGAAATTCCTGGAGCAATTCTTCGTCAAGATCTATTCCCGCACTGGTCATCGTTGAGTCCCTTGGGTAAGTAGTTGAAATAAAAGAGGTAAAGGTGACCACCGCACAGGCTGATGAGGCATGAGAAACTTTTATTGGACCTCAGGCTCGTGTCACTTTAAATTTATATCATACTGTCAGGATCAACGTCCAGCGTCATTCGGACTTTCCCAGAACGAACGAGAGGTGGAGGGTTCTCCCGGATGGTTCGAGCCAGCTGGGACAGGGACGGGAGGTGGTTTGATTTTAAAAGAAATTGGTAACGAAATTGTTTTTTCAGGCGGGCGATGGGTGCCTGGGCAGGGCCGAGGATATCCACAGTATGGGAGAGTTTCAGCTGTCTGGATATTTTGCAGCTTTCCAGGGCGGCCTGTCTCACCAGTTGTTCCTGCTCTCCTGAAAATTTGATATTGATGAGACGGGAAAACGGGGGGTAGCTCAACCCGTCCCGGAGGCTTATTTCGCGGTCGTAGAGGCTCAGGTAGTCGTGTTCGCTGGCGGCTGTGATGGCATAATGGTCCGGCTGATAGGTCTGAATAATGACGCGTCCTGGTCTTTCACCCCGCCCGGCCCGGCCCGTAACCTGGGAAAGTAGCTGGAAGGTGCGCTCGCCGGCCTTGTAATCCGGAAGAGAAAGGCCCGTGTCAGCCCAGATGACACCCACAAGGGTGACATGGGGGAAATGATGGCCT
Source organism: Desulfurivibrionaceae bacterium (assembly GCA_041562955.1). Classification (GTDB taxonomy): domain Bacteria; phylum Desulfobacterota; class Desulfobulbia; order Desulfobulbales; family SURF-16; genus JAJRUT01. The sequence continues at coordinate 4,694 of JBFFNY010000133.1, forward strand.
TTGGCGATCATCTGCGTGCCCACCAGGACATCAATGGCCTGATCCCGCACACCCTGCAGGATCTTGATGAAGTTTTCACGGGGCCCGGCGGAGGTGTCGCGGTCCAGCCGGGCCACATTCGCCTTGGGCAGAATGGCCTGCAGCTCCTGTTCAATCCGTTCGGTGCCAAAGCCGCATTCATGCACATTGGCTGAATTGCATTTGCTGCATATGGGCTTGGCGTGCATATGAAAACCGCAGTAATGGCAGTTGAGGTTGTTCTCCTTCTTATGCAGGGTCAGGCTCACCTCGCAATGGGGGCAGTTGACCGATTCGCCGCAGTCCAGGCAGAGCATGAGGGAGGCATATCCCCTGCGGTTCAGAAAGATGAGGGATTGATTTCCTGCGGCAAAATTTTCAATCAGCCCCTGGCGCAGTTCCGGAGAGAAGAGGGGGGGCTGGCCGCTCAGGGTGGGAATCTTTTTTAGATCAACGACCGAGACCTCGGGCAGGCTGCGGTCGGCAACGCGTTTGGACATGGTGAGGGTGGTGAATTTTCCCTTGAAGCCGTTGTAAAAGGAGGTGACGGCCGGGGTGGCTGAGCCGAGGATGATCACCGCCTGCTGCTGTTGGGCTCTGACCACGGCAAGATCCCTGGCATGGTAGCGGAAATTATCCTCCTGTTTGTAGGCGGCGTCATGTTCCTCATCGACAATGATCAGGCCGAGATTCTGTATGGGTGCAAAAACCGCGGAACGGGCCCCGATGACAATGGTTGCCTCTCC
>JBFFNY010000134.1:0-5431 GCA_041562955.1 Desulfurivibrionaceae bacterium
AAGCCTTTTCTGATTGCACCCTGATGATTCCAGCAGAACTGGAATCATCAGTCACGATCAACTGCGCCGAATTACATCCAAGGCTCAGTTTCAACAACATTGATACACTCAACCTTCTCACACAACCACTCTTGGGTCTTAGGATCAAAAGTAGAGTTAACGAAACACTTCCAGTTTTCGTCATCACATGTTGGGAAATCAGAGCGATAGTAGAATCCTGGGTAGCGGGATTCTTGACGGAACTCAATGTGACGAATGTGAGACTCAACACACCAGATGCGGTGATAGTTTTCCCAAACGCGAAGGAGTTCATGAAGATCGCCAGCAGCCATCTTAGCAGCATCTTCGCGAAGAAGACGAAGCAGATCAAGACAGATGTTGAGGAGCTTTCCAGAAGTCATGTAGTATGTAGCTACACCACCACCGTACTCATCAGTCGCCTTCATCAGACGCATCATGATACCGGCAGGCTTGCAGTAGTTAGGGTTAACATCTGAAGCGGTGGACTTGCCACAATGCTCAAGATATAATTTAACTGGTGCGTAAACTTCGTCAGCAAGCTCTTGAGCAGATTGCATAAGCTCAGGAGTGAAGCCAGCGTTATCGCGAACGAATTTAACCATCTGCTTAGCACAGATACGACCTTCAGCATGGGAACCGGAAGAGAACTTATGTCCGGAAGCACCAACACCATCACCAGCAGTGAATAGACCGTCAACAGTAGTCATACGGTTATAGCCCCATTTGTACTTATGAGCACGGGACTCATTAGCAACATCTGGTACCCAAGCTTCTTCTGGACCAGAGGTCCAGATTCCACAACAACCGGAGTGAGAGCCAAGCATGTACGGTTCTGTTGGCATAATTTCGGAACCGACTTTCTCAGGCTCGATGTTCATACCAGCCCAGAGGCCAGCTTGACCAACGGACATATCAAGGAAATCTTCCCAAGCTTCTGACTCAAGATGCTTCCAGAATTTCTTAACATCTTTCTCGTCCATACCAGCTGCACGACGATCATCCAAGAAAGCATTCAAAGCAACGTCAGTAGCCATGTAGATTGGGCCACGACCTTCTTTCAGCTCGTTGATCATGAGGTGGTTACGAAGACAGGTAGGTGTTACTGGAGAAGCGCCGTATGGCATGAATTTCTCAAGCTCGTCCTTAACAGCATCAGAGTTCGCATAGAACTCACCAAGACCGTTTTGAACCTTAGCTTTGAAAAGAAGGAACCACGCTCCAACAGGACCGTAACCATCTTTGAAACGAGCTGGGGTGAAACGATTTTCCATCATGGTCAGGGTAGCACCAATTTGGGCACACATGGTGTAAGTGGAACCAGCATTCCATACTGGATACCAAGCACGACCTTTACCTTCACCAGTTGAACGTGGACGGAAAATATTTACCGCACCACCACAAGCAACCATGGCAGTCTTACAGGTGAAAACATATACTTTGTTTTCACGAGTTGAGAAACCAACAGCACCAGCAACTTGATTTGCTTTGTTCTTGTCAAGAAGCATCTTAACGATGAAAATACGCTCGAGGCAATTTTCTTCGCCGAGTGCGGTCTTGGCAGGCTCAGCAACGATGCACTTATAAGACTCACCGTTGATCATGATTTGCCATTTACCAGTACGTACTGGAGTTCCACCTTCGCGAAGGGAAGGAGCAGGCTTAGCACCATCAAGGTTTTCGCCGTCAGCATCTTTCTTCCAGATTGGGAGGCCCCATTCTTCGAAAAGCTTAACAGACTCATCCACGTGACGACCAAGGTCATAAATAAGGTCTTCACGAACAACACCCATGAGGTCGTTACGAACCATTTTTACATAGTTCTCAATAACGTTCTCACCGATGTAGGTGTTGATAGCAGAAAGACCCTGTGCAACAGCACCGGAACGTTCCATGGAAGCTTTATCAACGAGAGTTACTTTCAAATCAGCTTCATCGGACCATTTTCTGATTTCAAATGCGGTACCACAAGCAGCCATACCACCACCGACGATTAGTACGTCAGTTGAGATTTCGACTATTTCTGGGTTCGCAATGGCGTTGATCTCGCCCTTTGGCTTATTAGGTAATGCCATATTCAAATCTCCTCAAAAGAAGTTTTATATTAATACAGATTCTAACCAGGGGTTTCCTTAGGGAACCATAGTTGGAATTGGAAGATCAGCTTCAAGAAGCAGATTCTCATCATCAAGGTTTGCGCCTTTCTGACCAACATAAGCGTTTGCAGCGCCCTCAGCAGTAGTACGTACTGGGAACTTGAAACGTTTCATGGAGCCGTTACGGAACTTAACAGTCCACATAATGGAATCAGCACTTCTCATTGGATGTACCTGACCACCCATAGGGACGAAGTCATCATAACCACGTACGGCGATAGCACCTTGTGGACAAATCTTAACGCAAGAGTAACATTCCCAGCAAGCATCAGGCTCCTGGTTGTATGCTTTCATCTCTTCTTTGTTAAGAACCATCAGGTCGTTTGGACAAATGTACATACAAGCAGTTTTGTCACCACCCTTACAGCCGTCACATTTTTCAGGATCTACATAACTTGGCATTAAAAATACCTCCTCATTGGATTAAATTTTGGCCTTGCATTCATTACAAAACCTGTCTCCTATACCTATCGATTTCACATTTTTCTTTATGGATGAGCACCAATTCAACCAACAAACCGACCCTAACATCTTAAAACTAAAGACAAACATCAAACCGCAAAATAGCACCATTATAAAAAATGGCCGGCAAAAAATAAAAGGCGAAACACTAGGCAACTACCTGTATTACTTGCCTTTTTCCCCACAAAAACCATAACAAGAATTATAACTTGTCATAAAATGAGTAGGGCTTCATTTTTCAACCCTTTGGTTTATAAAATTTCGCCAACAACTTGTCAAGAAAAAATCTCTCGGTGAAACAACCGAGGGGCTCATTTAACATTTTCTTTACGGTTTCATTATTTTACAACCGCCACCCCAACTACTCAATTCGGCCTAAACACCCATTTTGAGGTCACTTCCACTCCCTGTAATTTTAAATAAATTGACAACCACATGGCCCCATGCTTTATTGTTCAATTCTTTTATTTAAGAAAAGTGCATTAAAATTTACTTAAATACTTAATTTATTAACATAAGTGTTAAACCTTCTCTTAATTTTATATTTTGCGAGATGCCACGATGACCAATGAAACGAAAACCCAGACCATGTTCGGTACCGATAAAAACCCCTCAAATATTATTCCGATGAAATACACGCTGGATTCCATGATCCAGTTCCAATGTCATCCCGGGGTATCCTGCTTTACGGCCTGCTGCGGCAATATTGACATTATCCTTACACCTTTTGATATTCTCAGACTTCGTAAAGAACTTAATATAACCTCTGATGAATTTCTTTTGCGTTTTACCACCCCGATGTGGGTTGAGAAAACCGATCTTCCGGGCGTAAAACTTAACCTTGATGAAGATGGCCGCTGTCCTTTTGTTACTGATAAGGGTTGTACCATATATGAGCACCGCCCTTCTGCCTGTCGTTATTACCCGATCGGTATGGCCAACTTTCACCAGGCGGATGATGAAGGTGCTGAGGCTGAGAATTTCTTCTTTGTGGTCAAGGAACCTCACTGCAAAGGTCACGAAGAACCAAAGGAATGGACTATCCGTGACTGGCGAGCCGATCAGGGTGTAGACCTGTGTGATGAAATGAATGTCCAGTGGATGCAACTAGTCATGCGCCGCAAATCTTATGGTTTTCAGGCCAGCATGAGCCCAGAAGGGCAGAGCATGTTCTTTATGGTTTCGACCAATCTCGAAAAATTCAAAACATTCGTTTTTGAATCGTCCTTTCTCGACACCTATGAGATTGACCCAAAAGAACTTGAAGAAATTAAGAATGACGATGTCAAGCTCATGTTCTTCGGATTCAAATATCTTGCCGGCGCTCTATTTGGTGCCAAAACCCTGCAGGTGAAGAAAGAGAAGATTGATGCCCGGGTGGAAAAGATGAAGAACAGTCAGGCTGACCGTGAGGCGGGAGCTGAAGAGACCTACAAGAAACTGATTGCTGATCGCGACGCCCTGATGGCTCAAAATGCAGAGTACAAAAAATAGCTCAGCATAAAAAAAATAAGCGTAAAAAAAGCCTGTCGATTTTTTCGACAGGCTTTTTTTTTTGAGCAAACACTACAGACCTTTCGGCCCTATACGGACTTAAATGCCACAATGAAGGCTGAACCGACACCCTCCTCGCTCTCAACTGTAATCGTGGCATCATGATTTTCCATAATGTTCTCAACAATGGCAAGTCCCAGCCCTGAGCCTTTATTTTTAGAGGTATAAAACGGCGTAAAAATATGCTTAATCTGCTCCTGACTTAAGCCGCACCCCTGATCCGCAATCTCCACATAGATTGTTTCATTCTCCTGGCGGGTGACAATGGATAAGACCCCGCCCTGCTCCATCGACTGTGCCCCATTGACCATCATATTCATGATGGCCTGGTAAAGCTGATCAAAATCACCCTTGATCCAGCGCATGTTTGTGCCGAGGGTCATATTCAATTCAATGCCCTGCCCGGCAAGCTCATCGTGCATGAAGGTGGAAACGCGGCGCACCACATCATTGATGGCAATTTCCTTCAGATCCGGCTGCTGCGGCCTGGCATAATCCAGGAATTCCCGCACGATCTTGTCAAGACGCCGCGTTTCATCCACTATAATTTCGGCCAGATGCTCCTTGCCCGGGGCAAGTTTTTTAATTTTTTTACCTAAGACCTCTGCCGTGGAATGGATAATACCCAGAGGATTCTTGATCTCATGGGAAACCGTGGCAACCATGGTCCCCAGAGAGGCCAGCCGTTCCGAGTGATGCAGTTTCTCCTCCAGCCGCCTGCGCTCCGAAGCCCGTGCGGCCATGATCCGTTCCCCCCGGTGGACAATGATGGACAAGACCCCAAAGAGTGCTGTCATCACCAGAACTGACGTCCCCAGAATAGTCGCCTGCAGTTTCACCATGGCCTCCAGATCCCCAGAAAGATCCTGCACCACCTCGATTACACCCATCACCGACTCATCCGTGCTAAAGGGCTTCTCCTTGCGCAGCGGGATATAGGTCTTAATGAGACAGGACACATCCTTACTGCCGGGCAGGAGATTCAGAATTGACCCCGACAGGGTAAAGGAGGAACTGGCCATCCCCCGTAAGGCCTCCTGATACCGGGATTCGACGCCTATATTTTTTTTACCGATATTCTCAGGGTTGGTTGAATAGGAGACCAGATTCTCCTTGGTTGAATAAATCGTAACCGATTGAAAATCTGCTGAGGTGCGCATGGACTGGACAATGGAGTCAAGCTTGTCATATTGACGCGGATCCTGAATGGCAATCTGACGGTTCTGCAAGGCCAGAGGCAG
>JBFFNY010000135.1:0-5426 GCA_041562955.1 Desulfurivibrionaceae bacterium
GGACCCGCGATATTAACATCTTTCTGAGCCATAACCATGATAACGCCTGGGTGATCTTCAGGAGCGATCTTCCAGAAATTTCCATCAACAGACTCTTCGCCTTCGCCCATGAAAACTTTCTCACATTCCCATTTCTTATCATCTGCAGTCATGGCGAATTTTTCTTCAACTTTCATGGTAGCCATAAGCGCACCATCAGAATAAAGAGCAACTTCTTCACCTTCAGCAATTGAATCAGCAGTAGCTTGATCAATATCGAGAGTTATTGGCACAGGGAAAAAGGTTTTATCTGCCATCTGAAAGTTCTCACAAACGCCTTTCCAGTCAGCCTTACCCATGAAACCGGTCAGTGGAGAAAATCCACCAATACCCATCATGATGAGGTCGCCTTTTGCACGAGCACTAACATCAATGCGCTTCATGCCTGCTGCTTTTTTGATCTCTGCATCTTTGCTTGCGCCTTCAAGAAGTGCACAAACTAAGCCTTTACCACCATGTGGTGCAACTAATTCTGCCATGGGATTGTCTCCGTAAAAATATTAATAATGAAACGCAAAATAGCCCTTCTTCCAAAAATGAAAAAAAGACACTCTCACTTAACCTAATCAAATAACTAATCAACAAACAGGATTCACCGATGAACCACTATTCATTTTTGCAGGCATATATAAAGTTAGTTTGCCGGGGTTGTCAAGAGAAACTTAAGAACTCTCCCCTGTTTTTCCAACCCCGACTACACATAAAGTATTTTAAAAAAAAATGCTCGTACCACCGCAAAAACACATCAGAAAACCATCTATTTTTTTATAACCGGGAGACCAACGGGAACTGACCAGAAAGAGATGAAACAAGACACGAAAAATTGGCGCAACTTTCCTATGCTTGTTCACGACAAGAAACAACTCTAGAAAAAGAATTAAGATGTTAAAGGGTTAGGCGAATATCAAACCTGTTTATCAAACAATAACCCAACCAGATCCTTCAGCTTTTCCTGGAGCTGAAGCACGGCTTCTGAAGGAAATTGTTTTACAAGCTCGCCATTCGTCCTATCCGTAATCTGAATAATGATGTCATTTGTCTTCTTGTGCTGAGACAAACCAAAATTCAGTTTAGAGCCTATTGAGTCCATTCGATTTTGAATATCATCAACAGCCTCCTCCAGATCCTCTCTGGAGAATTCTTTACCTTCTGCCCCTGGCTTTTGTTTTCCGTGCAGCGCCTCATCATTAAGGCGAACCGACACCGAATCCGCAGCTTTGGGAACAGGTACAACCTGTGGTTTTTTGGCGTCTTCTATTTCCATACTGGAAACAGCAGGCACCCCATACCCTTTTACATCTGTGGTGACATTGACATCCATGGCAATCCTCCATATTTACACTTCTTATCGTTAGGTATCCTTACATAACGAACCTCAACTAACGTAACAGCTTACACCTATTACTACCTACTTTATTCATCCACCTACAGAGAATTTCTGAAACAAAGGCCACTACCCCGACTTCCACCCATTGCCCCATACCCTCCTATAGCTTTTTTTCCCTTACGCATTTTACCCATTTCACTTTTGAGCTGATCCTGACATGACCTGACCTTTTCAGCAAGCTCTCGTTCACACTCCACAATGTCGCCAATCCGCTGCTGCATGGTACGTCCAAGACTAGCATCCGCCTTTAAGGAATCACAATTCCATACTGCACCCAAAGCCTGCTGCAGCAACCCCAAAGCCCTGGATCGTTCATCATTCCACAACCCGACATCAGCCAATTTATTTCGCTGCAATGATAAGGTGTGTTTTTGCTGGATCTCACCAAACACAAGGATAGCCTGTTCAAAATCATCAAGAAGTTGAGCCGCCTCACCTGTTCGAATTTGCATACTCGTCACCACCATTAACATGAAAAAATAATACTTATATCAAATAGAAACGGAAACACCTTGCAGACCAGGCTCTCGGCCGCCCCGATATTCCGACACTGGAGATTTAGGCTTAACAACCTCCACATCATCCTTACTCGAGAGCTTATGCTCCCGCATGGCGGTCTCTTCCCAAATTTCTTTCAACCGGCTTACATAGAGTATGGATTGATTCAAAATCTGCACATCATTATCCATGGCAACCCGAGGAAGTTCCATTAAAATGGCGCCATACAGCCCTCTTAGGAAATTCGCCGCTTCTGAGTCATCGTCTTCCTTGATCGAGGCATTCAACTCTGTCAATATGGCGATAGCCTTACCGAGATTCTCACCCCGGGTCTGCAGATCCTTATGCTCAATCGCCTTCTTGGTGTAGTCGAGATGAACTAGTAACCGTTCGTACATCATGTAGATTAACTTTACGGGATGTATCTTGGCCTGTGATTCGGACTGCGTGTATGCATTTCGTACTTTTGCGGTATTCATATTGAAAGCTCCTTGCTTGCGCCATCATTATACTTCATAAATTAACAAAGCTTAATCCTTACTGCTAACCTGACCCCAACCATCACTAAGGCTCGCAAATTGACCCGTAAGATAATTGGCAACGGATGTCATCTGACTCATATAACTATCCAAGGCCACAAATCGTTGCGCCAGGAGATCATATCTTTTATCCAGTCTCGCCGTTTCTTCTTCAATCCTTAAAGTCAAATCATCGACCCGCTGCTCGGCAGATGATTTTTCAGCAAAGAGTTGACCATCTGCCGCTGTTACAGCCCGCAAATAATTATTGGCCTTATCAGCAAACCCCTCCACAGTATCGTAAAGATACCTTGTACTGGATACGCCGAATGTCAGATTCGTCCCATTGGTTGTCGCTGATATTTTCGTTGCGTCTCCTGTTCCAGAAGTGTTTGCACTTTCAAGAAGAAGATACGTTGTTCCATCCGTGGTATAGGTGGAGGCCGTAATAATTTGATTATTTGTGCCATTGCCACTATTTTCGGCATCATTATTAATGGCTGCCACCAGATCATTCAAGGTATCACCGGCAGTCAGATCAATGGTGATAGTATCACCGACATCACTGCCATACTGAAGAACCAAGGTCCCATCAGCATCGGCAATAGAACCCACACTGGCACTGGCAACCCCAGTCGTTGTCTCAAGTCGGGGCACATCAATCTGAGTGCTTGTACCTACAAAAAAGTCCTTCACCCCATCCGGATTATCGGCAATGGCAGTGGACAGCTTTGTCTGGTCAATTGTAATGGAACCATCCCTCTGAAATTCGAGACCCAGGTCAAATAAATTCTCGATATTACCCGTGGCATCCGCCAAATTCGAGCCCGTCATCAGGTTCTGCAAGGCATAGGGCAAATCACGAACCGTTGTCCCGGCCAACGCCCCGAAGGACTTGGTTGTTTCATTATAACCAACCTGAGTACCCACCTCCTGCACCACTCCATTATAGGCCGTAACCAGACTATTCACCATGTTCAGCACTTCACCATCATTATTACTGACAGCCAGGGCAGAAGTCCCTTCACCCTGAAGTGACAAGGTGATTCCTGAGAGTACATCTGAAATGGTATTGTTTTGGCGCTGATAGGTGATATTATCGATGGTCACCGAACTATTCAGGTTTTCCCCCGTCTTCAAAGGATCCACTGTAAACGCTGAATCTGTGAGCTGAGAGAGAAAGGTGATTTCCTGATCTGAACCGGTTTCATTGGCCTGTAAAACAAGCTTAAACGGTGAAGCTGTGCCATCATCAATAATCGAAGCTGTAAACCCCGGATTATCCAAATCATCATTAATTAAATCGGCCAGTTGACTTAATGTGGTGTCGGCGGTGACATCCAGACTAAAGGTCGTTCCATCCATCTGCACAGAGAAGAGTTCTGTTGGTGGCGCAGGCGCAAAGGCTAGGCTTGTATCGTTTGTACCGATAACCACCCGCGCATCTTCGCCTGTATCCGCCGCTATATCGCTCTCTATACGTAGAAACGTCTCAGCACCTACAACATAGGTAGAGGCGGTAACCAGCCTGCCATTTGCACCACCACCGACGTTTTCATCATCACCATTAATGGCAGTTACAAGCTCATCCATGGTCTCAACCTTAAGGGGTAAAACGCTGGGCCCCACATCAACGGTAATGGTACTACTGGAACCATATTCAATAACCAAGGTTCCATCAGTAGCCACAGCCGTAGTGCCCAGATCCGCAGTTGCTACACCAGTGGTGGACTCCTGAGTCTTCGGCACATAGACTGAAGCATCCTTAGAGGCCGCACCAGCACTGGTCCAGGAACTCTTGGAGGCAATACGATCCACCGTCACACTTTGTTCCTGCACATCAGAGCCATCCAGCACCGTGGCAGTCAACACCTTCTCATCAGAACTTGCGATGGTTCGTTTTAAATAATTGGAGGACAGGGACAGATTCAAGGCTGAGCTCTTCATAGTCAAGAGCTTATTATTAACCGTAGTGAACTGATTAATTTTAGAACTGGTGACCGTGATTTCATCTTTTTTTCTATTGATCAATTGCTCATCAACAGCACGCAGTTGCTCTAGGATATCTTGGAGCTGGAGACCCGACCCTATGCCTAATGTTGAAATTGAACCGGCCATAATCACACGTCACATTGAAAAGATTAATAAGCACAAATAAACAAAACGGTTTCCCTACTATATAGTATCGTCAATTCATCTTGTTTCTTGAATCAATTTACAAAAAAAATGGGGAGTCCACTTGCGTGGACTCCCCATTTTTTTCAATAATGCAGACCCGCAGGCTGCATTTCAGTCAAGCTTAACCTTGTAACAAGCTCAAAACATTCTGAGAACTTGCATTGGCTTGAGCCATGGCAAAGGAACTTGCCTGGTTCAACACTTGCATTTTAGAGAAGTTTGCAGCCTCTTCAGCAAAGTCAACGTCACGGATGGAAGATTCCGCCGCGAAGATGTTAACCCGTGTTGCTGAAATGTTGGCAATGGTAGAGGTCAGCTGATTCTGAACAGAACCAAGATCAGAACGAACCTTATCCAAGGACTTCAAGGCAGAGTCCGCGATCGAAATAGCAATCTGCGCCCCATCCTGGCTCGTCACATCAACATCAGATAAGCGGTACGAGCCGGAAGCCGTGTTGGTAGATTGCACAGTATCAGCAACCTGAGCAGCATTGACCCCAAGGGTCGTGTTCGCTGTCAACGTAGAACCACTCTTAACAATTTGCTCCACAGTACTCGTGGCACCACTCGCTGTAATAATATCAGCAGTAAGAGTTGTACCAGCCTTAAAAACCGTTCCATCATCAGCAAGGGTATCATTAGCAATCACTGTTCCCGCCACAAGAGTGGAACCACTATTGATAAGGGACCCCACAGCCAGAACCATATCGGTCCCGTCTGCCACGATTTCATCCGTCACCGTTACGACAGCCCCGCCAATAGACGAGCCATCAGCTATCTTAGACTGATCACCTAAGGTTGAGCCA